>JBFILF010000181.1:0-9827 GCA_041599835.1 Pirellulaceae bacterium | reverse complement strand
TGTCTGGTTCGGTGGATGTCAAAGTCAAGGCGCAAGTCATTTACAGCTTCGGCGGATTCGGCTCGCCGCTGAGTAACAGCATCTGCACCATCGTCAAGAAAGGCAGCACTGTCCCGGTCAAGTTCCAAATATCGGACTGCTTCGGCACGCCGATCACCGGTGGTGTGCACTCGATTGCCGTCACCTACAACGCCGGAACCGCCCCCAATGGCGACGCAACCGTGGCCGACAGCGGCAGCAGCAACGACAACGGCGTGTTGTTCCGCTGGGCCGATCCGAACTGGATTTTCAATCTTTCGACCAAGCCGACCAGCTATCAGGTTGGATATACCTACCGGATTCGAGCCATGTTGGATGACGGCACTGACCGCGACATCTACATAAGCATCAAAAAGTAACCTGCGAACTAGTTCGTTAGGGATAAAATACAAAAGGCATCCTGCCCAACGCGCAGGATGTCTTTTTTTTCTGCGTTCGTGCCGCAACGATATTTAGGCTGGCAAGGGAGGGCTATTCGGACGGCGAATCGTTGTCCGCCGGGTGACGGCTGAGCTTGGCACGAAACGTTTGACGCGGCAGACCCAGCAGCCTGGCGGCGCGCGCCTGATTTCCGCCGGCCAGCCGCAGCGCTTCGTGTAGCAGCAACGATTCGACTTGATCGGACAGTGAATCAAACGCCTTTCCTCCGCCATGGGTCAGCAGGTGACCATGCACGGCGTCTCGCAGCTGTTCGGTGCGGAGCGATGCATTGCTGCCATCTTGATCCTGATCCATTCCCAAAGCGGTTTTGATGTGTTCCGGATGTAATACCGCGCCGCGCTGAAACACCAGTGCCCGGCATACGCAGTGTTCAAGTTCCCGCACGTTGCCCGGCCAACAATAGGCTGATAGAACCGCCAGAGCTTCGGACGACACCTTGGGCGCGTCGATTTGCAACTCAGCGGCAAAACGGCGGACAAACGCGTCCACCAATGCTGGAATGTCATCCGGGCGCTCGCGCAAGGGCGGCAACCGAATCGTAACCACATTCAACCGGTACAGCAGGTCGTCCCGAAATTGGCCGTCTCGGACAGCTTGCTCAACATTTCGACTGGTGGCTGTCATTACGCGAACGTCGGCGTTCAGAATTTGTTCGCCGCCCACCCGGTGAAACACTCGCTCCTGCAGCACGCGCAGGATTTTGCCTTGCACGCTCGGCGGGATATCCCCGATTTCATCTAAAAACAACGTGCCTCCGCGGGCCTGTTCAAATCGCCCGATCCGGCGGGCGTCGGCTCCGGTAAAAGCACCCTTTTCGTGCCCAAACAACTCGCTTTCCAGCAGCGATTCCGGGATGGCCAGGCAGTTTACGGCCACAAAGGGGGCGGTGCTGCGACGACTGTAATCGTGAATAAATCGGGCGACAAGTTCTTTGCCGGTGCCAGATTCGCCGCGGATCATAACCGTGGCGTCGGTCGGGGCAACGCGCCCGATCGATTTGTACACTTCCTGCATCGCGGGGCTGCGTCCAATGATCGTGCCGGAGACGGGCTGATCGGGTAACTCATGGTCCGCGCCAATTTCCTGTCGAATGCGAAAATCTTCTAATCCCTGCTCGATCGTTTTCAGCATTTCTTCCGGTTCGAAGGGCTTCAGCTGGTAGCTGTACGCGCCCAATGCCATTGCCTCAACGGCGTTTTGCATGGTGCTTTCACCGGTCATGACAATAACGGGGGCCTGGTAACCCCGTTCTTTTATCTGTTTAAAGGCGTCCAGGCCGGAACCGCCCGGTAGATGGATGTCCAACACCACAATTTCCGGCGCTTCATTCTCCAACAAAGCCAATCCTTCTTCTGCCGTTCCGGTCGCCACCACGCTGTGTCCGCGCCGCGTAAGGATATGCGAGAAAGCATTGACCAGCCGCGAATCATCATCAACCAGCAAAATTTTTCCCATCGTCTGACTCCAGGTAAGGCGGAAGGCAAAGTGCAAAAACTGTTCCCGATTCGTCTGACGAAAGGAGTTCCAATTTTCCTCCATGTCGCTGGGCAATGGCGGCAGCAATGGAAAGTCCCAGCCCCACCCCATGTTTTTTGGTCGTCAAGAAAGGTTCGAAAACTCGGGCTTGAACATTATTAGGAATCGGTGCCCCAAAGTTGGTGAAACGAATCACAATCCGTTTTTCTGGCGAGTCCGAATCCTCGAGCGCAGCGGCAACGACGATACGGCCCGTGGCATTCGACGCTTCACAGGCGTTGGTCAAAAGGTTGACCAAAACGTGTTTGAGTTGCTCGGCATCGGCCAGCACGGGAGGCAACTCGCTGTCGAATTGCATGCACAATTCCAGATCTTTGTCTTCCAGCCTTGGTTGGACCAGTTTGGTCGCTTGGTCGACCAAATCTGCCACCTGGTAGTGTCCCTGTTTGAGTTCAGGGGGCCGGGCGAATTCAAGAAAATTGCGTACCAGCTGCTCCAATCGCTCCAATTCTTCGTGCATCGCTTCGAACGTGGTTTGCACGTTGCGGTCGTTGAAACGCGTTTGCTGCAGCGAGTACGACCACAGCTTCATGGTGGTCAGCAAGCCGCGAATTTCATGAGCGATGCCGGCGGTCAGTTTACCGACGGACGCCATTCGTTCGGCCTGGCGCAGTTCATCGTGGCTTTGAGTCAGCCGGTCCTGGGCCGATGCGGCCTCGCCGGCTAGATAGGTCAGTGATTGCCGCACCGCCGATAAATCGTCGGCCGACACGTCGGGTGAATTTTGGCCGCCGGAGGCGGGCCCCAGCCGCTTCGCTTCGGCCGCCATTCTTTTGAGTGGCAGATAAACGCCGCCGCTCAGCAATACGATCAGTGTTCCAGCCAGTACGATCGTGCAGCAAACGCTAAGTAATGTGAACCACCACAATTGATCGGATGCCCGCTGTACTCGATTCGCCGCCGAGTTCATGTATGCAACATTGGCGGCAATCAGTTCGTCGCAGGTGCGGTAAGCCTGCTCGTACAACATTGGCGTTTGGTTGACGAGTATTTCCGCGGCCTGGTCGTGTTGACCAAGTTCGAAAAAGCGGATCGCCTGATCCCGCGCGTTGTTGTATGTGCCTGAGGCAGATTCAACTCGCTCCAGAATTTCTTTTTCTCGGTCGGTGTGGACACTGGCCCGAGCATCGACCAGCGACTGATTGAACGCCTGGCGACTTGATTCAATTTGCTCCAGCCACTTGCGGTTTCCGCCGTCCAGGATAAAAGATGCAACCAGTCCGCGCTGACCGAGCATGGAAATTTTTAGTTCGTTGGCCGCGCGGACGCTGGGCACGTTTTCATCCATCATCGTGAAAATCAAACCCGACATGCGGTGAACGCCCAGAAATCCAATCGAACTGCTGAGCAGCGCTACCAGCAACAGGCCGCCTAATGTCCATAAAATTCCCCGTGGCAACGCAGCAATGTGCTTCGTCGTGGTGGGATACAAATCAAAGCGGAATAACCGAGACAGCCAGCCCATAAACCGGCGCGGAGTATCGCGCCTACCATAACCGTTGAGGGAACGGTCCCAATTGCAATGTGGCAAGAACGTCAATTTTCATTGGTGGTCGGCAGCTCCGCAAGCGAGCGGTGGCCAAATTTTGACCGACGGACATCCCGGCCATGTCTCCGGACCATTCGACCGGTTCGGCGTGTTAGCCGGGCAACGGGCGGCTTCCAGTTACCGGCGGCGAGGCGCGGCAAGCGATGCCGGCTCGCCGCTGGCCAGAACCACAAGTGGCCACCGACTCAACGGTGCAACCATCTTGGCCGCCGCCTGGTCGAATACAAACACCAGCAGCTCATTTTCAGCAAACGCTCGCAAATCCACGTCGCCAACAACCCGCCATTCCTTTTCTTCCGTCCAGTCCGTCGATCGCTCACCTGTCGAGTCGCCCAGCTTTTGAAAAAATGGTCGTTGAAATTCTGTGAGCCGACTCCAGGTCGATTCGTCACCGTATATTGCCGGCTGGGCACCGCACAATTTCTGTAACGCCGACCGGCGGACGGCCACTCCATACGGTTCAAAATCCCACCGGGACAAGTGTGATTGAAACCGGCGGCGTCCGAGAAACTCGGTCAACGGCACCTCGGTAAAACACACCACCCGATCGCCGCTACGAATCAACTGGTTCGTTGCCAACAGCTTTTGCTGGCAAAGAATGCGGTACAGACTGGCCAGCGGCCCCGCTTCCTGGATGGCGGACCCGAATAAAAATCGGTCCCATTGTGAGTCGACCGATTCGTCGGGCCAATTGCCTTGAACGCCACGCGTCCAATGGCTCAGGTATTCGGACGTTTCAAATTCGTCGAGCGATCGGATTGGGGTATGAACCTGGGCCGTTGGCGTCTCGGTGGAAGCGGCCGCGGCAGGGGGGCTCAGCAACACCCAAGCCGAACCGCCCAACTCCAGCAGCTGGCGTTTCGTCTCCCCGTCGTCCAATTCATCGCTCATCAACAACTGCGTGTGGAGCGGATGCATGTCGGATTGCAGCCGTTGCTGGATCAACCGAAATATATTTCCCCGCGGTCTGACATAGAGCCCCCGCAGTTTGGCGGCAAGTGCAAACACGAGTTCGTCGATCCACTGCCTGTCGTTTTGACGAGCCCGTTCGGAACCGGTAACCGGGCGCGCATAGATCCGGTATTCATGCTCGAACGGCACGTCAGTTGTTTTTTTGAGCCAATTTGCTGAGGGCTGGCGGGGCAACGGAGCAATGGTTAGCAGCTGCCGACCAAACAGCTGACTGGCGCGCCTCAGCGGCTGGTCCAGCGTTGTCCGGCGACCCGTTACCAGGCAATGGTGTTGGTCCAGACGACTAATCACGGTCCGCAGCGCGTCGCCGAACACCGGCGTCTGCCGCAGCCGCCGTCCGAGCCGCGACGCAACCACAGCCAGACCAGGCCAGCGGGGCCATCCTCGAGGACACCAAAATAAATACTGGGAAAGGCAATCGCGTTGCGCTGACCCAAGCCACGGGAACACCGCCCCGACCTGCAGCGTCGCACCCACGTTTTTGCAGCGGTCACCAGCAAATCGCAATATGTTTTGACCGTGACCAATCGATTGCAGGTCCATCGAAGCCGGACCCTTCGTTTGCCACCGGCAAATGCGGTCGATTGTTTCAGAATCAGTCATGTTCCCGGCAATCCGTTACCCGCCCATCCAGTAGCCGAATTTTAAGTTTGACGGCAGCTGGTGTGAAGCAACGTACGGACCGCGGCAATTTTGGCCGAATAATTCAGTATCCTCCCACGAATGAAAGGCTTTGAAAAAACGGCCTTTCAAGGGTTAGCCGCGACGAACGCAAGATGAACGTCTCGTCGCGGTTTTTTTTTCGCTGCTTTAGATTGACGCGCTGCCCGCCCGGCATATATTGCCCAGCAACCCTATCACGAGTTGGCTGCGAAAATCCATGTCGAAATACTACCTCGACGCCGAGAAAATCATCGCGACGATTTGCACGCTGCGGCAGCGAATCGGCCAGCGGTTTCCGGCGTCGGGCTTGGAGCACGTATGCGGCGAGCTGGAGCGATTGGCCCGCCAGACCACCAACCGTGCCGAATGGATCTCCCAGCCGATCCGCGGGCTGCGAATAACCGTCTGGTCGCTGATCCTGGTCATTTTTCTGCTTGGGATTATCCTTCCCTTTACGTTCAAGTTTTCCGAGGACGAAGTTTCGTTCATCGAGTTTGTGCAGGTACTCGACGCCGGATTCAACGACATCGTCTTGATCGGTGCCGCGATATTCTTTTTGTTTACGCTGGAAACCCGCATCAAGCGGCGGCGGGCGTTAGCAGCCGTGCACGAATTGCGGTCGATCGCGCATATCATCGACATGCACCAGTTGACCAAAGACCCCGAACGAGTGATCTCCAAGGTTTACGTGCCGACGGAGCTGTCGCCGAAATCCGAGTTGACTTCATTCCAATTGCGGCGATACCTGGATTATTGCAGCGAGATGTTATCGCTGACCGGCAAGCTGGCGGCGTTGTACGTTCAGAAGTTTGAGGATTCGGTGGCGCTGGCTGCGGTCAACGAGGTCGAAACGTTGACCACCGGACTGTCCCGCAAGATCTGGCAAAAAATCATCATCCTGCACGAACACAACGACAACCCGGAGGCCCAGTTAAAGGGTGCGTGACGGGAACTTTGCACCAGGCGTCACACCTCAGGAATAATGCAATTCACGATGGCAAGCCGTGAAGCGGCGCCATGCATGGATTCAAAATAATCAGATGCCGTCGTTACGTGACTAATCCGCCACCGGTAACTTGACGTCGTCGCCTGGCAATTCGGTGGACACGTCTGCTTCTACAGCACATCATCCCAACTGACGCCCGGCACCGGAATCGGGTAATCGCCGTTATCGTCGGGCAGTACCGGCGCTTCCTGGTCCATGCTAAGCAGTTTGTCCGTATCGGCCAGGCTGAGGTCCGAATTCAAAGCGTCCTCCCAGCTGATTTCCTTGCCGGTATACGTTGCCATGCGGCCTAGGATCGCCGTCATCGTGCTCAGTGCGCCGTAATCACCTTCGTTGGGAATCCGCCCAGCGGCCAAGTCGGCAAACAAGTCGTGGTGTTCCTGCTGGTGCCCGCCGCGCGAGCCCTGGCTTTGCCAGCGCTGGTTCTTGCCGTCGGCGTCGAAAATCTTGGCGGCGGAGATATTGCAATAGCCGTCGCTGCCATGCGCGTGCTCGGAAACGTTGTTCCAGCAATTTTTGATGTGGCGGCACTGGCTGAACATTTTGGTGCCGTTCGCGTACGTGAATTCCACAAAGTGATGATCAAAGATTTGGCCGTGGTCCTTGCCCTTGCGGACTTCGCGGCCCCCCTGCCCTTGAGCTTTTACTGGATAGCCGTCCATCACCCAGTTGCACACGTCGAGGTTGTGAATGTGCTGTTCGTCGATGTGATCGCCGCACAGCCAGTTGAAGTAATACCAATTCCGCATTTGGTACTCGAGTTCGGTTTGATTGGCGTTGCGGGGCCGCACCCACACGCCGCCGCCATTCCAGTAGCATCGCAGCAAGTTGATGTCGCCAATCGTGCCATCTTTTAGCTGACCGATCGTCTCCATGTAGGCACGTTCATGCCGCCGCTGCAGTCCGACTTGCACGAGCAAATTTTTGGCCCGAGCCTTTTTGTTGGCTTCCAGCACGCGGCGCACGCCGGGCGCGTCGACAGCAACCGGCTTTTCCATGAATACATGTTTGCCTTGTTCGATGGCGTGCTCAAAGTGCAGCGGCCGGAATCCGGGCGGCGTTGCCAGGATCACCAGATCGATGTCGCTGGCGATCACTTTTTCATACGCATCAAAGCCGACAAATTTATGGTCATCGTCAACCAATACTTTCTCGCCATGTTGCTGGCGGATATTTTCCATCGCGCCGTCCAGCCGATCCTGGAACACGTCGCCTGCGGCGACCAGGTTGACCGAACCACTGGTCGTGTTCATGGCCTGAATCGCCGCGCCCGTGCCGCGTCCGCCCGCGCCAACCAGCCCGATTTTTACTGTCTCACGGCCACCCGCATAAGCGGATCGCGCCAATGACAACGCCGGTGTACTAGCCAGGCCGGCGGCAACGGCTGCTGTGCCGGTCTTCAAAAAATCACGTCGAACCGTGCCAGATGGTTGAATCGGTTTTGTTTGCTTTTTGTTTCCGTGCATGTCAGGGCTCTCGTATAATCGAATTGTGAATCGCCTTTAAGATAACTGGATCATCAGGAACGAACAATTTGACGGCGGCCAAAATTCATTTGATTTTCGTATTTTTGGCGGTGGCGTCCCACCTGCCAGTGTCGACGACGGCGCAAACGGCCACGTTCGATCGTTACGAGCAAAACCGCCGCGCGATGGGAGTAAGATTCCAACTGGTTGCTTACGCCGAAGATTCCGCGGCCGTCCAATCTGCTTTCGATGCTGCATTCAAGCGGATTGACGAAATCGAAAAAACGCTCAGCAATTACCTGGATGACAGCGAAGTCAGCCGGCTGGAATCCGCAAAGGCCAACGAGCAATACCGCGTCAGCAAAGATTTGTGGAAAGTGCTCTGTCTGTCTCAGCAATACAGCCAACTGACGGACGGGGCATTTGACGTCACACTAGGACGACTGACCGAACTGTGGCGCGCCGGTCGAAAACGCGGCCGCTTGCCCGACTTTGACGAATTGGCGTCGGCCAAGCGGAATATTGGCTACGACAAATTAAAGTTGCTGCCCGATCAGCAGGCGGTTCAGTTCGCGGTTCCAGCAATCAAATTGGATTTTGGCGGCATCGGCAAAGGGTATGCCGCCGACGCCGCACTTGAAGCATTACGGCGACACGGGATGGCATCGGCGCTGGTCGACGCCGGCGGTGATTTGGCCATCGGCGATCCACCACCCGGCCGATCGGGTTGGCGGATTATGATTGAACTTGCGCCGTCCAGTTCATTCGTCGAACTACACAACTGCGGCGTGGCCACATCCGGCCACTCTCAGCAATTTATCGAAGTTGGCGGCAAGCGCTATTCGCACATCCTCGATCCGAGAACCGGGTACGGGTTGCAAGATAACAAGCAGGTTACGGTTATCGGTTCGGACGCAACGCAATCGGATGCAATGGCTTCGGCGATGACCGTTATCGAATTCGAGAAAGCGATTGATTTGGCCGATCGCATGGAGGGGCTGGAGGTAATGATTTTTCAGCCCACGGCCGCGCGCCGCGTCGTTCAATCGCGCGGGTTTCCAGAGTTGTCCACAACCCATAAGTAGATTCGTGCCTACCGATAGTTTTCGATCTCGATTGCGTCGTGGCGAAATCCTGATGGGCACCATGCTGACGGTCCCCTCGCCCGAGGTGGCTGAAATCCTGGCGGGCGCCGGTTTCGACTGGTTGTTCATCGACGGTGAGCACGGTCCGTTTTCAGTCGCGGATATTGGTGAAGTCCTTCGAGCTGTGGCCGGCCGGGCCGACTGCCTGGTGCGTGTGCCGGCGATCGACGAAGTCCCCATCAAACAAGCGTTGGACCTGGGCGCGACGGGTGTGATTGTGCCGCAAGTCAATTTGCCGGAGCAAGCAGCCAGAGTGGTCGATTGGTGCCGTTACCCGCCCCAAGGTGCTCGCGGCATGGGATTGGCGCGGGCGCATGGCTACGGAACGCGCACGCAGGAGTACTGCGCCAGCGCGAATGATCAGGTGACCGTCGTGATCCAAGCCGAGCATCGCACGGCCGTCGAAAATATTAATGCCATCGCCGACGTGCCCGGCATTGATGCGGTATTGATTGGTCCCAACGACCTGGCGGCCAGTTACGGCAAACCCGGCGAATTCGAGGACCCGCAAATCCTCGAGGCCATCGGGACCATTCAGTCCGCCTGCCAAGCGGCGGGTCTGCCCCTGGGATTTTTTGGTGCAACGGCAGAGGCCGTTCGCCCGTACGTCGATCGCGGTTTCAATTTAATCGTGGTTGGCGTGGATGTGCTGCTGATCGGTGGTGCGGCCAAAGCGATGCTCGATGAGGTGCGGGTGTAAATCGACTAGCTGCCAGGCTTGATCCATTGTCCCTGGCCGTTTGCCCTTCGTCGTTCCTGCCCTCCGCTGGCGAATTTCGCCTGTGGAAATTATAAAAACAGCCAACCAATCGTCCTTTTTGACGCCAAACAACCCAGATGAGGCTGCCCGAGTGACCACGACTGAAAAAGCAATGACTTTTAACCGAATTAACGTGCCGGCTGATGGAGAGAAAATCGCGCTGGTCGACGGCAAACTGCAAGTTCCGGACAAGCCGATCGTGGCCTTTATCGAAGGCGATGGGACCGGCCCCGACATCTGGGCGGCCAGC
>JBFILF010000180.1:0-9849 GCA_041599835.1 Pirellulaceae bacterium | reverse complement strand
GGCGGACGCAACCGTGCCAACGAACCTTGGATGGGCTTTACGATCAAACGTGACTCGCTGGAAATTGAACGTGTGGTTCCCGACTCGCCAGTCGCCAAGGCCGGACTGCAGCCTGGCGACGTCTTATTGGAACTTAACGGACAAAAGATCTCGAACGCGTTTCGCCTGCAGTTTCTGCTCAGTCAGCTGAAACCTAAAGAAACGGCCAAGATCAAATATCAGCGGGGGGATGAAAAAATCGAGGTCGATGTCATCGTCGGCTCGCAAGCCGAACGTGACGATCGGTAACCGGCTTGTTTGATCTCCCTCCTCAAAATTGAATTGAAAACAGATGAAACAATCCACCACATATTTACGGATATTGGCAGCTGCTTGTTGTTTTTTGTTGGCCGCTCCGTCGCTGAGCTGGCCGGCAAGGTACCAGGACCCGGCGGGCGACCATCAAGATTCGGCGAAATCCGATGAGCAGGACGAAAACGTCAATGAAGCCAGTGCCGACGCGGCCAGCCCGCCAGCTTCCAAGTCGGTGGCGGCCAGTCGGCGCGAATCGCCGCTGGTCAAAATCTCCCGGGAGAGCCGCGCATTCCTCGACGTGTTTCAGCCGATTGTTGAGCGATCGGTCCAGGCCACCGTCAAAGTGAAAAAAGGCAAAGGGTTGTTGGCGCTCGGCGCGATCGTGGATGCCAACGGATTTGTGTTGACCAAACAGAGCGAGTTGCGCAGCCCGTTGACTGTGGAATTGAGCGATGGTCGCAGCTTTCCCGCCAACGTGTACGGGATTCATGAAGCCACCGATTTGGCCCTGCTGAAGATTGACGCAGAAAAACTGCCCACCATTCGCTTTTCGAATATTCAGTCGCCGGAAATCGGCACCTGGTTGGCCACCGTGTCGACCGAAGATCAGCCGCTGGCCGTTGGCGTGGTCGGCGTCAAAGCGCGGCGGATTCGACCACCGCGGGGATTCATGGGCGTGAATTTGGGAGCCCGCGAACAACAGGTCTTTATTCGCGAAGTCACGCAGGACACACCTGCAGAACGAGCGGGCGTTAAATCCGGCGATGTCATTTTGCAAGTTAACGACACAGCCATCAGCTCCATCGTGCAAGTGCAGGAAGTCGTCGGCAATTTTCCGCCCGGCGAGCAAATTCGCATGACTGTCGAACGCGATGGGAAAAAAGTCGTGCTTGACATTACCCTCGGCAATGCCGAAACCCTCAATCCACAATTCGAGCGAAGTAACCAGCAAAACCGCATGGGCAGCACACTCAGTCGCCGCCGCAGCGATTTCCCTTTGGCTGTGCAACACGATTCCGCGCTGCAATCGACCCAATGCGGTGGTCCGGTTGTCGATATTGACGGTGACGTCGTGGGTATCAACATCGCGCGGAAGGGCCGGGTGTCGTCATTAATGCTGCCCGTGTCGGTCGTGGCACCGGCGGTGGACGAACTAAAATCTGGTTTATTGGCGCCGGCCCTGGTCTACAAGGAGCGGATTGATGAAATCAACCGGGCCCTGGAAAACCTGGCGAGCACCTTGAACCTGGCCCCGCTCGAATACAAAGAAATGCGGGAAAAACTCACACAACTGACCACTACCGAAGACGCGGCCAAAAAGAAACATGACGAGGCTCTAGAGGAATTACTCGATTCCCGGGACGAAACCACTGTCCTCAGGACTCGCCTGGAAGAACTGGACAAAAAATTGCAAACGGCGAAACGGGAAAAAGAACGTCTCGAGCGCGAATTGGAAAAACTCGTTACCGGCGTTCGCTAGGTCGACCCGTCGTCCAGCGGTTGGCGGTCCGGGCCGCGTGACGTGGACTCCAGGTAGGCCGACAGCATGATCTGGGCCGCCAGTTTGTCCAGCCGCTTTTTCCGCTGCTGTTTCGTCAGCCCCGCGTTCTGCAATGCCTGCTCGGCAAATGCCGTCGTGAATCGCTCGTCAAAGTACCCGACGGGTCGGCTGGTGCACTCGGCCAGCCACTGCCCGAACTGGCGGGCTTCCTCCGATTTGCGACTGTCATCACCGCTAAGGTGCAGTGGCAATCCGACGACAAACGCAACCACCCGTTCACGGCTGACCAGTTCCTGAAAGTACCGCTGGTCGTGCTGTGGGCCGCGGCGGGTGTAAATTTCCAACGGGCTGGCCAACGTTTGGTCCTCGTTCGTCACCGCGATGCCAATTCTCACCGTGCCAAAATCGATGCCGGCCAAACGCCCGCGACGAGGCAGCTCGGGTTCCACGTCAGTCGGACTCATCGGTGTGATTGACTGGACTCGGTTGAATCGGAATCGGCGATGGCTGGGAGATTATCAGGTATCGGCCGGCGTTGATGCTCGGAAACAAAGTATCCGTGCTGCAAAAAACTCAGTGCGGCCAAATGCACGTTCGCATCATACATTATCGTGCTGTGAATCAGCGGGCGGACCAGGAAGTCATGTGCCCCGCCAAGCTTCGTTTCCTCGACACCCACCACAAAATCGTCGCGGCCCTCGATCAAGAAATTATTCATCGCCGAGCCGTCATCCTGGGCGCCGGCGATGATTCCAAATTCGAAATGCGGTGTCGCCAGTTTCTGTTGGATTTCCTGCCACCCGCGCGACATCTCCTGGCCACCGACTCCCCACAGTGACTTGTACACGCCGTAATCCTGCAAACGACGGGCGAACTGCGATCCGCGATTGGGCGGTGCCAACATCACCATGCGACGAAATCGCGGGTCGGTTTTCCCCTGTTCGTGCAGCATTTGCAAGTAATAACGCACGACGATGCTTCCCATGCTGTGTCCGAGAAAGCTGATCTCGCTGACTTGCGGCAAATGTTCGATGATTTGTTGGAGGGCCTCGGCGTGCTGGGCAATCGATTGGCGCGTGCTGGCGTAACTTACGTTTAATACCGTGAGGTCGCTGTTGTCCTCGATATATTTCGACAGCGGCTTCATCGCCGATCGGGTTCGGGTCAGTCCATGCATCACGATTAGCACCTGGCCGGTCATCGGTTGCAGCTGGTCGCGCCGCGCAATTTTTTCGAGCGCCTGACGGCACTGGTCAAAATTGCCCCAGGCCCGCCGCACGTTTTTTTGATCCAGCAATCGAAAATGGCCCGTCGCGACGTTGCGTTGAATTCGGTGGCCGTGAAAGTGCACATGGTCGGACCAGAACTGCTTGCCCCCCAGTGTCTTTAAGCTCAAATTCAAAGGCCAATTTTCAGAGGCCGCGGGTCGATTGTCGGTCATCTCATCCGTTTCTTGGGCACGGGCCACATTGATTTTCAGGCAAGCGATCATGCCGCAACAAATCGCGCCGATCATCCACCAGTTGGTTCGCATCACGAATTCGTTTCTTGCCAAAGTTTTGTCCAGTCGATTATTCGCATTGGCACCGGCCAATGTCGCACTGTCGCCCGCGTTCCAACGGTTACAAATATTCGTTCCACCCCAGCTGTTCCAACTTGGCCACCACCTGCCGGATGGCCGACTCATCCGTTTTGTCCGCGATTAACGTCGCGTCGGGCGTGTGCACCACGATGCAATCGTTCATCCCCAGCGTAACCACCAGATGATCGCCAGTCGAATGCACGATGCAGTCGCTGGTGTTGATGCCCAGGTGCTTGCCGGAGACGGAATTGTTGTGGTCGTCGACGCCGCTGATCCGCGGTATGGCCGTCCAGTTGCCCACGTCATCCCAGTCAAACGGGGCCGGCATCATACACACATTGTGATATTTCTCCATCACCGCGTAATCGATCGACTTGCCCTCAATCGCCGCGAACTCGCTGCGCAGCGTCTCAGCAAATGCCGACGTACCGGCGCTATCGGCAATGTGTTTCAGGTGCCCATGCATGGCCGGTTCGAATTGCTGGAGTGAGTCCAATATCGTTTGCGCCCTCCATAAAAATATTCCGGCATTCCAATAGTAATCGCCGGACTGGAGAAACTGCCGCGCGGTTTCCAAGTCCGGTTTTTCACAAAACTGTTTTACGTGGAAACTGGAAGCTTCCACAGTCGAATCAGCGATCGCGGCGCCCCGCTGGATGTAGCCAAACACTTGGGCAGGATAGCGGGGCGGAATGCCGAACGTAATGATCCGCGAGGGGTCTTCCTGCAACAGCTGCTCCGCTTGCCGAACCGCTTGCTGGAACTGATCGGCTTGGTGGATGACATGGTCGGCCGGCATGACCAGCATCGTCGCGCCGGGATCGCTCCGCACAATCAGGCCGGCAGCCAAACCGATGCACGGCGCCGTGTCACGCTTGCAAGGTTCCCCAAGGATGGCGTCCGGTCGCAGCTGCGGCAATTGGGCGCGGGTTGCCTCAACCAATCGCTCATTGGTGAGGATCATAATCTGTTCCGCCGCGCACAGTCCCGCCAAGCGGTCCACGGTGGCCTGTAACATGGAGCGGGGACCGGCCAGGGACAACAATTGTTTGGGGCGATCACGTCGGCTGGCAGGCCAGAATCGCGTGCCGGCTCCACCCGCCATGATCGTGGCGTATAACATCAACCGTTTCCTGTTACCAGATTATCACTGACCAACCGGTGTGCTGGTTTACTCAAGATACGTCGGTTCCGTAATCAATGACATCCCGGCGGTTTTGCGCTTAAGTTCCTCGCTGTCGATGGCGAACAGCGGATTGATTTCGACGTCGATGCCGTCGGCAACTTGGGTCCCGGCTTCCCGCAGCCGTCGTCTGGCCTGAGCAATCAGCGATTGCTGACACGGTGCGGCTGTTTCAGTCGATGCGGTTGCGGCATTCTTGACGGGTGCGAAGGCCTCGGCCGGATCCATTTCGACAACAAACGATCGGCGCGACAGGGGAAGCAAGTCAAAGATGAATTTCTCGAATTTGATCGCGTTGGGTGATTCCGGTTTAACGAGATCGCCTCGCTCGTCAACGAATGAAACCTTCTTGCGAGCCAAGTGAAATGGAAGCGCGTTGGCATGCTTCGTCATCCGTTTCAAAAATTCGACGTTGAAAACGTGGACCGCGATGCTCCCTGCCCATAATCGCAAAGAGTCGTCCGACTGCCGCTGGGAGGCGACCGATTCCGGCAAGTCGCTGTACTCGATGATCTGCACTTGACCATCGATGCTCACAATATTGCCGACTTTTTGCAGCGGTTCGCGCTTGGCGACCGCTTGCAAAGTCATTTCCGCATCGTTCAACAAATGAAATCCGATCGTTGCCGGATCACAAATCGGCACTAAGGGATTATCAATTTGACAGTAAAACACCTGCTCAATGCCGCGATCGATTAGATCGTCCAGGCAACCGGCGCTTTGCAACGCGTCCAGCATGCCTCCATGACCATTGGGGCTGAGAAAAAGTTCACTTTTGGACGACAACAATAGTTTGCCCGTTTCCGCATCGATCGCTGGCATCGTGCCTTGGCAAAACACCCGGCGGTCTGACGATGGCAGATGGAACCATTGGTGATCGTCGAGAAAACCAACTGTTTCGTCATGGGTGGCCGGACTCGTCATCAGGTACAACGGAATCGGCGCGCCGCATTGTTTACTGCGCGCCAACAGCTTTTCCGCGAACATTTGGAACAGCGTGCGTTTCGACAGCGGCCCGATCGGCAACATGCCCTTCGGATGATGAAACCCCAGCCGCGATCCCTGACCGCCGGCGACCAGAATGGTGGCCAGTTTGCCGTCGGCAAGCGCCTGCCGCCCGCAGTCCACGGCCTGTTCAATTAACCCCTTGTTCGATTGGGCATCCTGCAATCGGAACGCCGGCGGCGGCTGGGCCCGCTGTGCTAGTTCCACCCATGACTGCTGATCGCTGGCACTTCGATACAACTGGTCGATCTGCTGAAAATCGATGCCTTGTATTTGTTGCAACAACTTGTTGCGTTGCGATTGATCCAACTCGTCCCAAAACGCCAACAGATGCTGCTGTCCGAACTTAGCGAGCTTGTCGGTAATCGTCGATTCGATGCCGTTCATTTCAAATCGGGTCGGGGATATACAAACGTCAGGCTGCGGCATCTGAGGAGTGTGGTGCTTGCTGCCCGTCTGCTTCCGCCGTCGCCATGACTTCGACAACCAGTTCCAGAGGCTGCGCGGCTTGACTCGCCAACCGAATATCCAGGCGAATACCGTGAATCCGGCTCTCCGACACGTTGATCCGGGCGTCCGGTCCGGCCACGACATCGGAATATACCGTAGGCTGGCTGGGCAAAAACGGCCAGACCGGCAAGTGAAGCGTCAGGGATTGTTGGCCGGCGGCGAACGGACAACGCAGGGTGGCGACCAGCGATTCCGCGCCATCATCGGATTGCCACCGCGTCATGGTCTGGCGGATGGTCGGGTCGGCGATCAATTCGTCGCGCATCCGTGTCCAATTGTCGCTTTCCGTTTCGCTTTCCTCGCAGAGCTGCATCTCGGTAGTCTGCAACACCGCACTGGCATCGGAACCAGCGGCGCTGGTCGATTCGCTGGTTTCTGCGGCAGGGATCGTCGGTGCACCTTCAGCCGCCAGTTCATTGACGCGGGGCGGCAGGAAAAACGGAGCCACGACGATGGCCACGAGCAAAATGCCCAGCGTAACACTGGGCGTCCAGGCGGCCAGCGTGGCGACCGCCACGAATGCAAAAGCGATTTGCAACGCAGTACCGGCTGCAGACAAACGCATGTCGGCCGACGGCATGCCGTGTCGCGATCGGTACAAAACGATTGAACAACCGATCGCACCCAACAACAGGGTCATCTGAAGCAGCTCACCGCCGGGGCGGTAAAACCAACGAAAAGCCAACCACAGCAGACAAAATGCCGTCGCGCCACCGATCACGACCAACGGATTCAAGTAAACACCGATGACGGATAGTTGGTTTTGGTTGGTATTCACAATGACGACCCAAGAGACGGTAATGTTTTCACCCGCGCGAGTTACGCGAATAATAAGTCAAATCAGGGCGTGGCAAAACGCCAGTGTCGCGGGACGTCAAGAACGCCACGATTCGCGGCGGTTCGCGTGGTGCTATCAGCGCGATCAGATTCGGTCCACGTTTTAGGACGTCGCGGCCGCGGCGTTGACCAAGGCGGCCAGTTTGGCAGCCGGCGCCGTGCTCTCCCAAGTGAAATCCGGATCTTCGCGACCAAAATGTCCGCCGGCCGCCGTCTTGCGATAAATCGGGCGCCGCAAATCCAAATAGTCGATGATCGCACCCGGCGACAGAGGGAACTGCTCGCGCACGGCGTCGCAAATTCGCGCATCATCAACACAGCCGGTCCCTTGCGTGTCGACGTGCACGCTAACGGGTTCACTGACACCAATGGCATAAGCGAGCTGTACTTCGCAACGGGTCGCCAACTGGGCGGCCACGATGTTTTTGGCCACATGTCGGGCCATGTAGGTCGCGCTGCGATCGACTTTGGTCGGATCCTTTCCACTGAACGCGCCTCCGCCATGCCGCCCCCAACCTCCATACGTGTCAACGATGACCTTGCGTCCAGTGAGTCCGCAATCGCCGTGCGGTCCGCCGATCACAAAGCGGCCCGTCGGGTTGATGTGAAAGGTCACTTCGTCGTCGACCAATTCGGCGGGCAACATCGGTTTGAGAATGTGGTCGATCACGTACTGCCGCAACGTTGCCTGGTCGACAGATTCATCGTGTTGCGTGGAAACGACGACCGTATCAATCCGTATCGGTTTGAACCCGTCGTACTCGATCGTGACCTGACTTTTGCTGTCCGGCCGCAACCAGTCGACGTCGCGGTTGAAACGAGCTGCCGTGAGGCGGTTCAAAATACGATTCGACAGGGCAATGGGTAACGGCATCAATTCCTTGGTGTCGTCGCAGGCATATCCAAACATCAAGCCTTGGTCGCCGGCACCGATCGATTTGCCTTCGGCGCTATTTTCGTCAACACCCTGAGCGATATCCGGACTTTGTTTGTCGAGCGCGACGAGCACGGCACATGTGTCAGCGCAAATGCCCATCTGATCGTCGGTATAGCCCACGTCGCGAATCACATTTCGCACGACTTCCTGGTAGTCGATGTGAGCTTTGGAGGTGATTTCACCGGCGATAAACGCCATTCCCGTCGTGACCAAGGTTTCGCAGGCGACTCGGCTGTGCGGATCTTTGGCAAACAGGGCGTCGAGAATTCCGTCCGAGATCTGGTCAGCCAGCTTGTCTGGATGCCCCATACTGACCGCTTCACTGGTGAATAAGTACTTGCCTGAGCTCACCATTCCGCTCCTTCAACGAAAACGCATACGACAAAAAGAAAGGCCGCGCGAGTCGTCTGTTGCGCAGGCCCACTCGATCAAATTGAATTTGTCGGAGTATTCTAGCTTAAACGCCGCCAAATCCTCAACCACCGTTTTGGACGCGAATACGACTTTCGATCCCGCTCCTCACGCTCGCCTGACGTTTCACACCACGCACCGTCACGGAGGGCTGGTCGCACGTCGACGCACTTCCTGGGCTGGATGACCGGGGCGCTCAGGCAGCCCGGTGTTTGGCCGATCGGCTCTGGCTCGAAACCAGCTGTTGCAAGTGGCGCACAATGCGCTGGGTGGCTCCGCGCTGCGACACAACCAGCTGTTGTGCCCGCCGACCGCGCACCCGCGCGGCATCGGGATCGGCCAGACAATCGACAACAAACTTCTCCAATTCCTGCCGATCGACGACCACTGTCGCGGCATCCGCCTGCCGCAGCAATTCAACGACATCGGCGAAATTCCAAGTATTCGGGCCAAAGCACATGGGTTTGCCGGCCAACGCCGGCTCAATCATGTTTTGACCACCGCGGCGACCCAGACTTCCACCCACAAACGCCATTGCCGCGATGTTCCACCAGTCGTTGAGTTCACCGATGGTGTCGACCAGCACGACCCGGTCCCGATCGGCGGGTTGGAGTCCGAACTCACTTCGCCGCACCACCGTCAGCTGTGTCTGTTCCAGCATGCTGGCGACTTGGCTCGCGCGGTGCGGGTGGCGAGGCACGAGTACCAAGCGCAACATCGGAAATCGCGGTTTGAGCGAGCGGTAGACTTGCGCCACGATCTGCTCTTCGGGATCCTGCGTGCTGCCGGCCACCCACACCACGTCATCCGGTCGCAATCCAGCGCCGCGCATCAGCGCGGTAACAGTTTGCCGGTTCGGCCGTGGCGGCTGGGCATCAAACTTGATCGAGCCGGTTACGTGAACCCGCTTTGCCGGGCAACCCAATTCGATAAAACGATTGGCGTAGTCCTGGTTTTGCGCCGTAACCAGGTTCAACCCAGCAAACGTTGATTTGAGGATGCGCCGCGCCCTGCGATAGCGCGTGAAACTGGAATGGCTCAAACGACCGTTGACGATTGCCACCGGGATGTTTTGTTGGTCCGACTGTCGAATCAGGTTGGGCCAAATTTCCAGTTCCGTCAGCAACAACAAACTGGGACGAACGCGGCGGAACGCCCGATGCACAGCCCAGCTGAAATCGATGGGGAAATAAAACGTCGTCAGCCGCGGAAATTTTTTCCGGGCCAGTTGTTGGCCCGTTGCCGTCGTGGTGGAAATGACAAATTCCCAATTGGGAAACTGCTGTTGTAACGCCGGCAACAACATGCCTAACTGGTTGACTTCGCCGACGCTGACGGCGTGAATCCACATGCACAGTCGATTGGACTCGCGCTTCGGGACCAACCCCAACACCCGCTGACGCCAGTTGCCCAGTGGCCGGCCCGCCGCCCGCCGCCGGTAGACAATCCATGGCGTCAGCAGCAGGTAGACAGCCAGATAGATGCCATTACAAAACCAACCGGCCATCGTGCGAATCCTTTCGTACTCCGGGGCCCATCGCCAGGCGAATCAAACGGGACTTTGTTTACGCATACAACAGGCTTTGTAT
>JBFILF010000179.1:0-9924 GCA_041599835.1 Pirellulaceae bacterium | reverse complement strand
GCGTGACCCAAAGCAATGCCACAACTTTCCAGCCAACTCGAAACGGTTTTTCATACGACGGCCCAGTCGGACGTGAGAACGTATTACGAATGGGCACCCTTGGTGCCGCTCAATCAGTGGTGGCATTTGGCGGTACTAACTTGTGCGTTGGCAGCAATGACCTGGCTAGTGGTGATGATTTACCGGCGGGATTCGCGGGCTTTGCCCAGCGGGACCGCGATCCTGTTGACATCATTGCGCGTGTTGGCATTTTTGGGTTTATTGGTGTTCGTGCTCAGTCCGCAACGAAGAAGTGAATCGCGAATCGTCAAACCTTCCGAGTTAGCCATTTTGATTGACACCAGTCTCAGCATGGGATTGGCTGATGTGGGCACGTCCGCCGCGGGCGAACCTTTGCGCCAACCATCGCGGCGCATCGATTCCGTAACCGAAACCCTCAGCCAATCCGAATTACTTGACGAATTGAATCGGAACCATGAACTGACCATTTATCGGTTTGGTGATTCGCCGCAACCGGAAGAACTGGCCACATTGGAAAAAACTGGATCGACCGTTATCGGCGACGCCAAGCCGTTGACGCGCGCCCAGCAGTTGCATCAGTCGCTCCAGCGCTCCCGTCGCCTCGGCCAGCTGGCCACGGCGTTGCTGTTGGTGGGCGCAGTTTTGATGTTGCTCAGCGGTATTGTGGCCTGGTTTCGAGACCGCTGGATTTGGCCGGCGACTGTGCGTTCCGTGATTCTGGCAACCGGTGGGTTTTGCCTGGTGGCGTCGGTGGCGACTTTCGCGCTGGCCGACCTGGCGTCCAGCGAAGTGGATTTATGGACGTCATTGGGTTGGCGGCAACCTGCCGAAACGGCCGACGCGCCAGCTCGCAGCAGCCAGGCCGAAGCGGTGACCGAGGGCGCGTTTAACCGTCGTGCCGGCCAGTTGGTTGATTGGGAGGAGCAGCTGGCGCCGCACGCCCCGTCGACTCGAATCGGACAAGCCCTCCAGCAAGTAATCAACAAGAAACGCGGTGGCGCGGCGGCGGGAATCGTGTTGATTAGCGACGGTTGCCATAATGCCGGTCCACCAACATCGCGGGCCATCGCCGCGGCGCGTGAAGCCAATTTGCCCGTGTTTGTATTGGGCGTGGGCAGTGACCAGCCCCCACAAAACGTGCGGATTGGAGACATTCAGGCGCCCCCTCGCGTTTTTCCAGGCGACAAATTCAAAATTAAAACAATGATCCAAGCCGACGGCATGAACGGCCAATCTGTGCGCGTTCGACTGTCATCTGTCGACGAATCACAAAACGAAGCGGAAACCCCGGAGGACGAACAGACGATTCGGCTGGCGGCCGATGGGAAACCCGTCAGCTTGGAATTTGAATTGGAGCGACAAACGGAGGGACGACGCCGTTACATCGTCCGCGTCCAGCCGCCGGTAGGCGACATTGATCCTACTGACAATCAGCGCTCGGCAACCGTGGAAATCCTGCAGCGATTGACCAAGGTGTTATTGATTGCCGGCGGACCCATGCGCGATTACCAGTTTCTCCGCAACCAGTTGTACCGCGATCCGGACATTTCGTTGGATGTGTGGCTGCAAATGGCCAAGCCTGGTGCGGACCAGGAGTCCAACGAATTGTTGTTCGAGTTCCCCAAGACGGCGGATCAGTTGTTTGAATACGACGCCATCGTTGCCTTCGATCCCGACTGGCGGCAATTGACATTGCCTCAGTCTCGCTGGCTTGAGCGGTGGGTGTCCGAAAAAGCGGGAGGCCTGATCGTGATTGCCGGCCCGGTGTTCACACCGGAATGGACGCGGCAGCCACGTGGCGAAGAATCGATAGATCTGATTCGACAGCTCTACCCAGTTTCGTTTTACAGCCAGGGATCGGCCATTCTGAAACTCGGCCGATTCGGCGGCGACCAGCCCTTTCCGTTGCAGTTTTCGCGCGAGGGCCGCACAGCAGAATATTTGTGGTTGGCCGATTCACTGGCCGAAAGCGCCGCCAACTGGCAGCGGTTCGCCGGTGTCTACGGGTATTACGCCGTCAATGAGCCCAAGGCCGGTGCCGATGTACTGGCAAATTTTTCTGACCCCGCCACGGCCATCGACGACCGGTTGCCAATTTATCTGGCGTCTCACTTTTATGGGGCAGGACGGGTAATTTTCCAGGCCAGCGGCGAAGTCTGGCGATTGCGTGAACTGGATGTCGGGTATTTTCAGCGCTATTACCTGAACTTGATTCGCTGGGTTTCGCAGGGTCGACTGCTGCGCGATTCGACGCGGGGTATACTTCTGGTCGATCGCAATCGCTGTTGGGTCGGCGACCAAGTCGAAGTTCGCGCAATATTGCGCGATGCAGCCGATGAACCGTTACTGGCCAACCAAGTCAATGCAGTGATTCAGGGCCCCGGAAATATCGCGGAGACCGTCGTGTTGCGAAACCTTCAGGACGCGGCGCGGCCGGGCACCTTCTCTGGCCAATTCACCGCCACGCGCGAAGGACTATATCAAATTAGATTGCCGGTTCCGCAATCGGCCGAGCGACAAGAATTGACGGCAGAGTTACAGGCCAGCATACCGGATTTGGAAAAAGAGCATCCGCAACGCAATGACGCGTTGCTCAGCGAAATCGCCGGTCAAACCGGAGGCGTATATTTTCCCCAAATTGTGCCAGCTGTCCTTGAGAATTCTGGCCTGCCCGCGCAAATTGCGGCCGTCGATCAGGAAGTATTTCTGCCCGGCACGCCAGACGAAACGTTCACGAGAAAATCAATGGGCTGGTTAGTGATTTGGTTGACGCTGGTGCTGGCGATGGAATGGACTATTCGCCGATTACACAAGCTTGCCTAGTCAATTCAGCGAAAAATCGCGGTGTAACCGTTTGGCCGAGTTGCGGTAGAATAGGACGGACCCATAGCCCTACCCACGATTTGCCGCGATGACCTCTCGTCCACAAGACAGCCAGGTGCCGTCCGCGATCCGTGACAAGCTAGCCAGTTTGCGCACGGGAATTCGCTGGTATGTGGCCGTCCACGGATTGATGCTGGCCATCGCCTGGCTTTGCCTGACCTACTGGGTGTTGTTGCTGTTGGATTATGGTCCGGTGCTGCTTGGATTTAGCGAGATGCCGCGGCCGACGCGGATCGTTTTGCTGGTTGTGGTCGGTGCCGGGTTGGCCTGGATTCTGTATCGCTGGGTGTTGCGGCGGGTGTTTGTGGCGTTTCGCGATCAAAGCCTGGCTTTGGTGTTGGAACGTCGCTTCCCGGGCTTGCAAGATTCGCTGGCGACGGTCGTTCAATCGAAGACTTCTCAGGAAGGCATGGACAACCTGGCGCAAGGCGCCGGTGAAGATTACCAGGGCCAATCGCAAAACCAAGCCCAATTGCAACAGGCTGTCGTGCAACGCGCAGTCAAACAGCTGGAATCTGTTTTGGTGCGCGACGTATTTACGTTTCGGCCCTTGCTCATCGTTAGCGTGGCCGCGGCATTGTTGATGATCAGTGTTGGCTGGTTGGTCGCCAGTTACCCCGACACGTTTGCCACCAGTTTGCGGCGGCTGTACCTGGCCGATCGGAACCCTTGGCCGCGCCAATGCCAGGTCGAAATTGTGGGAATCAAGATCAAGCATGAATTGCCGGTTGAAATTCTGCCCGAAATGGACAGCGTGCTGCCTTTGCGGTCGGGCCGAGTGATCGTGGGTCAGGCATCCGATGTGATGTTGATGGTTCGCGCGGCCGCACCCTCCGTGCAACATCCTCAACGTCAACTACCGCGCTCCTGCGAGTTTCGATATTGGACCGATGACGGCGGGCGCGGCGTTCTGCCGATGAACAAAATGGGGGGCCCGCGCGACGGTTACCAGATGTTTACGCTGGAAGGCCAAGTGCTAAACGGCATTCTGTCAAACATAAACTTTTACGTGCGCGGCGGAGATCATCGCATCGGACCGTTCCAGATAACCACGGTTCCCAATCCGGTCGTGGTGCAAACTGAATTGGATTGTGAATTTCCGTCGTACATGATCGATCGAGAATCCATGCGCTGGACCCCACGAACCGTTGACTGGCGAAACGGCACCAAATTGCCGTTGGGCACGCGAGTCAATGTGCGCTGCCATGCCAATCGTAAATTGCAATTGGTTTATATCCTGGATGAGGATGGTCAACTGGTGGAACGGTTGGATTTGACGACCGTGGAGCAGACCGATGAAGCCACCTTTCAATTTTGCTACCCGATTGAAAATTTGAATCAACCGGTGCGTGTCAGCTATTGGCTGCAAGCCAGTGACGGCGTGTTGTCTCAGCGACCGCACGTGGTTTCGATTGGCATGATCAAGGACGAACCGCCCACGGTCGATGCACGGCTGTCCGGAATCGGCTCGGCCGTGACTCCCAGCGTCCGCATCCCGTTCCATGGGCAAATTCTCGACGATTACGGCGTGGCGGAAGCCCGGGCGGAAATCCGGTTGCCGAATGACGTTTCATTGTCCGTCGACTGCGAATTGGATGCCCATGGAGACTTAAACGGCGTGGTCGATTTTTTGGAATTGCGGCGAGAAGATCAGCAACCGATCGATTTGCCGACGACTGCCGACAGCCAGATCCACGTGACCGTGATGGCCCGCGATCATTTCGATCTGGATCCGGAACGGCCCAACGGCCAAGTCGGACTGGGAGACCGTTACGTACTGGATGTGGTGACGCCGGACCGGTTACTGCGAATTTTGGAACGGCTCGAGGCGTCCCAGCGTCGTAGACTTGAACAGATACAAACCGAGATGACGGAGGTGCGACAGTTCTTGACTCGCTCCCATTCAGGTCAAGACGAAATGATCGGATATGAGCCGGGTGACGCGAAGCCATTGCAAGACGATCCGGCACAGTCGGCCCGCGCCGATTTGGATCTGGCCCAGCTGTTTGTGCAACGCGCTTTGCTGCAAACGCAAAAGTCGATGCACGAGGTGCTTGGCGTGGCAGCCGCCTTTTCCGACATTCGGCTCCAGCTGATCAACAATCGCGTTGACTCGGAAGATCGCAAGGCCCGGTTGGAACAATCCGTTGTCGACCCACTGGAGCAGATTGGTAATCAATCCTTGCCGCAATTGGAATCGTTATTGCTGGATCAGGACGCCCGATTTGAATCGGTGAAGGGAGACCGTTCCACCGCATTGTTGGACGAAATCGAAACCTATGCGCAAGAGGCCATCGCGCAAACCGACGTGGTCCTGCTGCAAATTCAACAGGTCCTGGACTCCCTGCAGAAATTTGAAACACAAAACGAGCTGCTCGACCTGGTGCGTCGCATGATCGAGGACCAGCAGCAATTGTTGCAACGCACCAAAGCGGAGCGCAATCGACAGGCATTCGAAGGTTTGCTTAATTGAACTAACTGTTTTACCGATGAACCGAAAACGCTTCGATCACCGCCGCAAGTTGCCGCCAGCTACGCTTGGCATCCTTCTGTTGGCGTTCGCCTGGCCATTTGTCGCGGCGGCCCAACAAGGCCAACCCGATTCGCGGGAGAAAATCCTCGAAGATCAAACGCGGCTGGCCGAACAGTATCGGTTGCTGGAAGAAAAACTGTTTTCGCTGTACCAGTACGAGCAGGACCAGAATCCAAATCGGTCCGAGTTGCTGCAGAGAGCCTTTCAACAGTCCAAACAGAATCTGACGCTCGAGCAATTTAATGCCGCCGCCCGGTTTTTGCAGCAAGCCAAACTCCGCGATGCAGAACAAAGTCAACTGTATGCGCTGGATCACCTGCAGCAGCTGCTGACCTTGTTGCAAAGCGAGGATCGCAGCAAGCGGGTTCGCGAGGAAATTGACCGATATCAACAGTACCTTAAAGAAGCCAACCGGATTTTGCGCTTACAACAGGGTATTCGCGGACAAGCCGAAGGCGGCGTGGACCCCTCGTCCCTGGACGATGCCCAACAAAAAAATGCCGACCGCACGGGTGAACTGGCCCGTGAAGTCGAACAAAACGAAGAGCCGAACCCGGCCGAGGCTTCCAGCGAAGATAAACCGGGCAAGACACCCGGCCAGCCGCCCCAGCCGTCTGAGCGCGATGGCAAACCGGCTGACGGCCAACCGGCTGACGACAAACCGGCTGACGGCCAACCGTCGCCCGGCTCGGACAAACAACCCGCTGAATCGCCGCCCGCCGATGCGGCGCCTGCAGATCCGCCCCAAGGGCAATCGGGGGATCCGTCCGCGCCACCGCAAACAACCCCGCCCAACCCGGTTCGGCAGCGACTGCAGCAAGCGCAACAAAAAATGCGGCAAGCACAAGAGAAACTTGAACAGGCGCAACGGGACGATTCAGTCGAGGCCATGCGCGAGGCCGAACGCGAGTTGGCCGAGGCGATTCGCGAGCTGGAAGAGATTTTGCGTCAGCTGCGCGAAGAGGAAATTGAGCGGGCGCTGGCTTCACTCGAAAGTCGTTTTCGGAAAATGCTGGAGATCCAAGTCAAGATTTACGATGAGACGGTGCGATTGGGCGAAGTGCCCGAAACTCAACGGGACGCCGAGTTCGAAATCCGGGCCGGCAAGCTGGCCGTAGACGAAAAGGCGTTAGTCACCGAAGCGAGCCGGGCGTTGTTGTTATTGCAGGACGATGGAACCTCCATCGCCATTCCGGAAACGGTTCGGCAAATGCAATTGGACATGCAACAGACTGCCGACCGGTTATCGGCCGCCAAGGTAAACGAGATTACGCAGAGTATTGAACAGGACATCATCGAAACACTGAATTTTTTGGTGGAAGCGTTTGCCCAGGCGCAGCGTGATCAGCAGCAAGGTGCCGATGCGCCGCCTCCAGGCCAACCCGGTCAAGCACCGGGCCAGCAGCCGCTGGTCGACCAACTTGCCGAACTGAAGTTGATTCGCGGCTTGCAACAGCGAATCCACAACCGCCACAATCGTTATGCGCAATTGCTGAAGCAGCCTGGCGATCCTGTGGGTCAGACGAGTGATCCTGAATTGCAGCAGGCCTTGCGGCGATTAAGCGAACGGCAACTGAATCTTTACCAGGTGACCCGAGACATCGTTCTGGGCAAAAACAAGTAGACCTTAGATAGGGCCATGTTGATTCGATTTTTGTCCATCCCGTTTGTGCGAAAACCGTTACGATCGGCCTGCCACGCTGCGTCTTTCACTTGTCTGGTGTGGATTAGTGTCGCAGGCGTGCTGGCAGCCCATCAGGAGACGTATACCGGATCGCCGTCGACCGACGAAGAGCTGACCCGCCCGGCTACCTGGCAAGTTGTCTCGCTCGAACGCGTGTCGCTATGGGCCAACCAGTTGTTGGAAACGTCTGAGCTGAATAGTGCGGCCCGAGAGGCCATCGCGCGGCTGGAGCGCGACGTCCAATTCCAAGCGGATCCATTGGATGCGGTTCGCAAGATCCTCATAGCTGCCTACCCGTCGGTGGCGCCGATTTTAGCGGCGACTCGCCAGCCGCTGGCGCCACACCTGGCGGCTCAACAAATCGCCGCCGCGCCGCTGTGGGATGAATCGTTGTTGCCGAAAATTGCCCGCGACCAAGCGTTGCTGATCGTCGGGCGGTGGTTGGCACAAAATGATTTGTACGATGAAGCGCTGTCGACGATGGAACCGTTGACGATCGATGACGTAATTGATCCCGCCACCTTGCTGTTTTACCGGGGATTGTCCCAACATCGTTTACTCCTGAAATCGGACTGCCTGGAATCGCTGCAAACGTTGATGGAAAACGATTCCCTAATACCACGGCGGTTTGCCGTTGTTTCACGTTTGATGCTGGCCGATATTGAGCCGCTGGAAGTTGATTCGCTGGACGAGATTGCCCGATTAATGGACGACGTACGGCGGCGACAGCAGCTTTTTCGCAGCGGTACGCGGGTGCTGGGACGCGAACAGCAGGTGATCGAAAAACTGGATCGCCTAATTGAAGAGCTGGAACAGCAGTTACAGCAATCGCAACAGGCGTCCGCCGGCCAGTCCAGTCCATCCAACCCGATGCCGGACAGCCAAAACGCCGGCGGTCGCGGCGCGGGCAACGTGGACAATCAGCGGCTGCCTGACGGCGGCTCGTGGGGCGATTTGCCTCCGCGCCAGCGTGCTGCCGCTTTAACCGAAATGGCGAAGGACCTGCCACCGCATTATCGGGAAGTCATTGAAGAATATTTTCGGCTGTTAGCGAAAGAGCCGCGGCGATAATCATGGTTCTCAATTCCAAGTTGGCAAGAATCACCGGTAGGTGCCTGGGTATAGTCGGTGCCCTGTTTGCCAGTCTGGCGATCCATCCCAGCGCGGCGGCCCAGCCATTGCCGCGGTTGACGTTAACCGACAACCAGGAACTGGCGCTCGCCCTCACGTCCATTTCAGCGGACGGCGTCCTCGCCGTTCAGTCGGGCCGGCCGAAACGATTCGCTTTGGATGACGTGGCGCGAATCGAATTCAGTCATGCACCGTCCAACCGACCGGCTGCGATCCACATCGACCTGGTGGATGGCTCGCATATCCTGGCATCGCAAGTAACCGTGGAAAATCGCATCGCGCGAATTATCGAGTCGGACACGTTTGAAAACAAAGTAGCCACCCGAAATATTCGAACCATCGATTTCATTGGCCAGCGTTTCTCACCGCTGCGCGAGCAATGGGACGAAATCCTACGCGACACAAATGCTTCCGGCGACATGTTGATCGTGCAACGCAACGAGCAATTGGATTACATCGAAGGTATCGTCGGCGATATTTCGGACAAGGAAATCCAGTTTCGTATGGACAACCGCGAAGTTGCCGTCAACCGGGAACGCATCGAAGGTGTGGCGTACTATCACGCGACCGGTCGCGAAATCCCCGAGCCGGTGTGCGTCGGTGTTACGTGTAATGGCAGCCGACTAATGATCAAGTCGGTCGACGTGACGAATAACGATATCTACCAATTCGAAACGTTATGCGGTGCCAAATTGACGCTTGCCGAAGCGGAGCTGCTGTATCTGGATTTCACCACGGGCCGTTTCGCCCAATTAAGTCAATTGACTCCATCCGCGATGGACTGGAGACCCTTGATACAAATTCCGAAAATCTATCCGTTACAGCGCCAGTTGAATCAGCCGCGATTCGATCAGTCGTTCGACGGCGAACCATTGAGTCTTGAATTTCCGGTCACCGGCGATATGGGGCCCGATTTCGAAGTTCGCCAATACCAATATGGGATCGCCGCCAAGGGCGGCACCAAGCTGGTTTACAACCTGGATCGGCGTTACCAGTGGTTGCGCGGCGTCGTGGGTTTTGCCCCTAAAGCCAGTTTTGATGGAATCGTCGAAGTCGTGATCGAAGCGGATGGACAAACTCTATGGCGACAAGTGATCAACCGCCGCCAACGGCAACCCGTGCAAATTGAATTGCCGGTTGCCGACGTGTCACGCCTGTCGCTGGTCGTAGACTATAACGACGGTCGCGACGTTGGCGACTGGATCCATTTCTGTGACTTCAGGGTTAGCCGATGATGGGGATTCGACAGTGCGGATCAGCGGCGTTCGCCGGCGCGGCGTTCATGATCGCCAGCGGTGTTTTCCAGGGCGTCGCCAGCGGTCAATTGGCAGGCGATCTGCTTGCCGCCCGTCAGGCCGAGGCACGGCGAATCGCTGTAATCGAGCAAGCCTCGCGAGCATCATGCAGCGTTTTTGCCGCGAGCGGCCAGGGCGGAGGGTCCGGCGTCGTCATTTCAGCTGACGGACTGGCGTTGACCAATTACCACGTGGTCAAACCGTGCGGCATGTATATGCATTGCTCGATGCCGGACGGTCAATTGTACGATGCCGTGTTGGTTGGGCTGGATCCCACAGGAGACGTGGCACTGATCAAACTGCTGGGTCGAGACGATTTTCCCACCGCCACGCTTGGCGATAGTGACCAGGTGCGAGTCGGGGACAACTGTTTTGCT
>JBFILF010000178.1:0-9930 GCA_041599835.1 Pirellulaceae bacterium | reverse complement strand
GCGTTCCGGCTGATAACACAAAAATAAGGCAATACCTAATCTCCGCGCCGTCGATCATCCATTGCGATATAATCATGTAGTGCCTCAACCATGGGTTGCCACGCGAAGAAACGATCAGCCGCTAGGCGTTAGCCCATGGTTTATTCACTTAAACCGGACGCTAGCGCGTTCCGGCTGATAACAACACAAAAATTAGGCACTATCTATAATCAAAATCCTGTCACGACGGACAACGGTATTTGTCGCATTTCTGGCTTCGCTGGAGCAAATGATGATATGCAAACTCATGTGCGGGGCTTTCCTGTTGGCCTCCGTCATTGTTGCCGGTTCAACCCAATACCTGGTGGAAGAGCGAGTTATGAGCGATCTGCAGCAACAGCAATATGCGTGGGAGTTTGCCACCGTCGATGCCCAGCGCGAGGCCGAAAACAAATCCTATTTCTCGTTTCTAAATGTCAACTCGATGCATTGCGGCATCTATCACCTCAAGTCCGGCAGCCGCGATCCCCAGTCGCCGCACGGCGAGGACGAAGTGTATTACGTTCAACAGGGAGCGGGCAAATTTCACATGGACGGCCAGGAGTTTGACGTAAAAGCCGGATCGATATTGTTTGTACCGGCCCACAAGAAACACTATTTCCACCAGATCCGCGAAGATCTAACGCTGCTGGTGTTTTTTTCCAAAGCGGCACCGCAACCGTAAAAAGCCTTCCATCTAACCGCGTCAAACATCCGGCGTTGAGCGCTGGGAGCGCCGAGCTGCGCCGGGCTCAACGCTCTTAATCGCGATGGGCAAACGGATAATTGTCGAACAGGACGTTGCCCAACCCCAGGTACGGATCGTCCAAATCGGCGTGCAGTACTTCGCGGTAGAGCCACTTAGTAACCTGTTCGGGTGTGACCAGTACCTGTTGTTCGAGCAGGTGCCGATGAATGTCCCGGCGGCGGATTTGCTCGTTGACAGACGTATCGATAAACAGCGCTTCCCATTTGGCGAGATCACGCGAATCGCCGGGGGCAGTTGCCCTTTCGGTGTGGGCCGCAGCGCGGCGAGCGGCAATCCGGCGGGCCGGCTCCAGCACAATCCTCGTTCCCTGTTCGGCCCCGGTGATCGATGCCATTGGGTACTCTGCCAGTTTGAGATGCGGCTGGTTCGATTCCAGGGAATCCAGCTGTCGTTGATGGTATCCCATCAACAACCCCGCCATGGTCGCTTCGTCTCTTGCTCCGGCAATCCATTTGTGCAACAGCCTGAGTTGTTCCAGCCGGTCCAGGTAGGCCACGGGTTCGTAAATGCCGGGCAGGATGTCGAGTACCTTTCCCTCGGCAGTGCAGGCGTAAGTGGCCACGTTTCCGTGTAGCGTGCGCTTGACGATGACATCGTTGCCAAAATCGATGGTGACGCGAGGCACCGGTCGAACCGACACCCAAACCGGCTCAAAGTTGAAGTTGATATAGGTGGCGATGTTTTCGTTGGAGAACAGCACGGTTCTCGCCAGACGGGCATTGGTTCACGTGAATTCCTGATCCAGTTGGCCCAGCAAGTGAAACAACAAAACCGGTTTGCCGGAGTGTTCACTGGCCCGGCAAGCCGATTCAAAATCGGCGTGCCAATTGACCAACCCAGGTAAAACATGAGGGTTGTCTGGGCGGTGGGGGCCGCTGGACAGGATCTGTTCCACGGGGGCTTCGATGGCGAGTTTGGGAAGATCGGATTCGGCCAGCGCCGTGTCTGGAACCGAATCTTCACCCGCCGAGGCAATGGCCGATTCCAGGTCAAACTCGATAATCCGTTTGCCCACATCGGCCCGTTCTGGTTGACGTGACCCGGTAGCCAACGTGTCGCCTTGGGTTGACGATTTGTTCACGTCGGACAAGGCCTTCTCCAGCGGGCGTTCAATCCTCATCTTGGTCAGGTCCGCCGGTTGGATCGGCCGTGCGGGCGGTGTAACACGCTCGCCGGTTTCTTGTTTGCCGGGGATGGTCGTCACGTTGGTATCGCCGACGGCCACCGCCAAGGCGGCCAGCATCATCGTTAAGACCTGTAATGTTTTCATGCTTGTGCCTCCGATTTGGTTTGCGTTCCGGCCCACAACTCCGAACAAGTATACGTGGCCCAAGCGCGATCATTGGTAAGTAGTCTGTAACGGGTTGAAGCGCCGGATGAACCGCAATGCGCTTTGCGGCACGACACGAGTTATACTGTTAACGCCTTGTTACAAGACCGTGACATGCGGCGAGTGCAACTGATTACGATTCCAAGCCCGCTCTAACAATAAAACCGTGACGCCCAAACCGGTCATCTTCCTCGTCTACGCCAATGATCGCGACGACCAGGTCCGTTACTTGCGCAATTTGCCGGACGAAGCCCGGCGCCTGCGTCGGCAGCTGGAGGCGGCCGAATTGCAAGGGCTGTGTGAGTTGGTGGAGCGATTCAACGCAACCGCGGCCGATGTGTTTCGCGTGTTCCAATCGGCTGAATATCGCAATCGCGTTGCCATCTTTCACTACGCGGGGCACGCCAATGGATATTCGCTGTTGTTTGAATCCGATGTCGGCCAGGCCGCGGCGGCAGATGCTTCCAGCCTGGCCCGGTTTTTGGGTCAGCAAACGGGGCTGCGACTGGTGTTTCTCAATGGCTGTTCCACGAGGCAACAAGTTGACGATTTGCTGGCGGCCGGTGTGCCAGCGGTGATTGCCACATCCCGGGCGATCGACGACGGCGTGGCCACCGAGTTTTCGGAGTGTTTTTATCGCGGTTTGACCGGCGGTGCCGACATCAACACGTCCTTTCAGGAATCCGAGGCGGTGGCGCTGACAACCCGCGGCGGCAACACGCGGGCGCTGTACATCGGCGGGGAAAAACTCGAATCCGCCATGGAGTTGACCGCGGACCGTTGTCCCTGGGAGTTGTATTTTCGGGCTGGCTCGGAAATCGCGGCTCAATGGAATTTGCCCGAAGCCGTTAATGACCCGTTATTCGGGTTACCTGCCCTGCCCTTTCAGCATTTGCCACCGTCGCCCTTTCGAAATCTCGAATGGTTTGGCCGCAAACACGCGGATGTATTTTTTGGCCGCGAAAGTGAAATTCGCGAGTTGTACACCAAGGTCACCAATCCCCAGACCCCTCCGGTGATTTTTTATTACGGCCAATCCGGAGTGGGCAAATCGTCGCTGCTGGATGCGGGGCTGCTGCCGCGACTGGAATCGAAGTACGACGTGATTTACCGGCGGCGCGAACCGGAAAATGGAATGGACTGGGAGATCAATGAATTATTGCAGCACCGCAAAAACGCCACGCAACCGTACACGATCGTCGCCGACCAGATCGAAGAAATATTTACTCGGCCCAATCCTAATCGTCCCGACGAATTCGCTAATCTGCTGAGGGTGATTGACGAGCAGCATTCTGCTGCCGGCAACGGCAAGATCATACTCGTCTTTCGAAAAGAATGGCTGGCGGAAATCGAGGATCAGGCCGCCGCGCGGGAAATCCCGTTTGCCAAAGTTTTCCTGGACCGGCTGGATCGCGCCGGGGTGATGCGCGCCGTCAGCGGCCCGTCGCGAAGCCAGCGCTGTCGCGATCACTACCACTTGACCGTAGAACAAGGACTGCCGGAAATCATTGCTGACGATCTGCTGGAGGACCGCAATACATCCGTCGCGCCGACGTTGCAAGTACTGCTAACGAGAATGTGGAACGCCGCCAAGCAGCTTAACGAACACCAGCCCGTGTTCACGATCGATCTTTATCAGAGCATGCGGCGGCAGGGAATCTTGTTGGATGACTTTTTGCGAATGCAAGTCGACAAGATCCGCGATAATATGCCGGGCGCGGTCGAGTCTGGTTTGCTGTATGACTTGCTGTTGCGACACACGACGGCTCTGGGAACCGCCGAATCGTGCCGTGATGATGATCTGCAGCGTCTCTATCCGCACGTCGCCCAAGACATCTGGGCACTTCGGCAATTATGCTTGGACCATTTCATGTTGATCGTACCGGAACGAATCAATCCAAATGAGACGCCCGGTACGCGGCTGTCGCATGACTCGTTGGCGCCGGTGGTCCGGCAGGTGGTGGGTTCCTCCGAATTGCCCGGCCAGCGGGGGCGGCGCTGTTTGGAAGCGCGAATTCGCGAATGGCGAACGCTGGAACCCAAACCTGCGCTGGATGCCGCGTCGCTGGAACTAATCAGCGCCGGCCGCAACGGGACGGCCGCCTGGACCGATGAAGAAAAGCAATTTATTGCATACAGCCAAAAAAAAATTGCCGCAGATCGGCCCGAACCACTCGCCGCCGCGCTGATTCCCACTGAACTCAAGCTCAAGCGATTTGTCCCGGATGAGTGCCTGGAAGCAGTGACCGCCGACGTCGGACATCAGCCTTTGACGTTTATCGAGTCCAGTCCCCTCCGCGTCATTTTGTTGAGCTTTGCCATCGTTCTTGTGACATTGGGGCTGGTGGCCCAGTTCGTGGTGGGATTTGTAATCGCGGCGGGCCTGGAATCTGCGCTGGGTAGTGTTGGAGGATTTGGTATACCGGAATTCCTCAAAGATTCACAAAAACTGATTGAGGACCGAACAACGGGGGGCGGGCAATCTTGGTTGGAAGAACTGATCTTCCTGGGACTGACGGGTTTGAATGTGATTGCCTGGTTCGCGTTTTATATGCGCCTCGGTGTACGTTTCGATTTGCGCGACAAAAAAGCTCACATGCTGAGTCGACTGGGCAATATATCGGCGCCGGTTGAGAGCCTCAAATTCTGGCACGAACGAAACAAGACCTTAAACGAAGTCATTACTGTCGACGATTGTGTGTTGGTGCGACGGCCGCTGGTGGACGGCCAGCCGAAAAATGACCAGTTGATTCGGTTTTACCGCGCGCTTTGCAATGCGGTGGGTCGCCAGCCCGATTTCGGCACCAAGTTTCAAGTCGCCGACGATGGTAAACGCATCAAAGTCGATGAAGCAACCATTTTGCCCCAGCCACGATTGTTGTCCGGGCTGTCGCTGCTGGCTATTTACCTGTCCATCGCCGCGTTCTCATTTGTGCTGGGACCAGTCGCCCTGGCGTACGGGTTGGTTTTGCTGATCCTGTTTGCAATGGGACGATTCCGCGAATGGAGCCCCGCCGCGATGTGTGCCTTTTCCGGCGCGTTGACGACCAGCAAGTTGGTGTTTATTAACCTGCCCATACCGCTCATGATTCCTTTCGTGATTATCTGGTTGATCTGGATCCGGCAAATCATTTTCGACTACGCACTTTCACCGCTCAGTCCGCGGCAAACGGTGATGGGAAGAATTTGGAATTGGGTCCGCAGATTATTTTGGCGCGATAACTTGTCTTCGGCCAACTAGAGACCCCCGGCCCGAAACCCCCGGCCCGGAACCCCCGGCCCCGGGACACGTGTCCGGCAACGGTTTAAAGCCGGCGACATCAGCGACTCAGCGCGCACTTTCTGCTAACCGTTTCCAACGCTAATGCGCTGCGCCGAACATCGCGGCATTGATGAACAAACGCTGCAGCGACGGGTACATGGCGCGGAAATTCGGATCATCGGTGAATGCGATGACGTGTCCGCGACCCATCGGTCGATACACGACAAACGGCGTGTCGGCCAGCAGTTGCAGGCTCTCGGGCCAACAGAATCCGCTGGTCAACAAGTTTTCTTTGTCGGCAAACGTGATCAGCGAGCGTCCCGCCGTTTCGCTGGTCGGCGACAGGATAATCCGGCCGGTGTAGAAAACATCCAGCGCGGCATCGAATCCGAAAGTGACCCAGTGCTTTTGAAACACTTGGGCGCGGAAAAATGCGCCCGGAACGTTGTCGGGTGCCACGTACTGCGGCTCGGCGTCGTTTTCGTCCGTCTTGACCGGCGTCTCAACTTTGCGGCGGACCATTTGGTTTTTGATCAACCCGACTTTTTCGCTAGCCGCCCACTCAGTGGCGCCGCGCAAGGTGATCAACGTGCCGCCAGCCGAAATCCACTGCGATAACGCCTGGCTCCGCGAATCGTCGAATCCGTTGGCTGGAGAGTAGCGGCCGTCGGGCAGCACCAGCGTGTTGTATTTGCTCAGGTCGACGCGGCCAAAATCGCGGCCGTTGATCCGCGTTGTGGGGTAATTGAGCACTTGGTCAAACAAATACCACGTGTGGCCGGACGTGTAATTCGTCGGTCGATTGACTACCAGCAATATTTTGGGCGGCCGTACCCAGTGCACATGTGGGCCGCCCATGTGCGCGCCTTCTTCGACAAAGGCGGTGTCGGTCGGCACCACCTCAATATGAAACTGGTTGGCAGCATCATTGAGTCGCTGCTGCAACTGATCGTTATTGTCTGCCACTTTGGCAATCAATGTGCCGGGATCGTATCGCCGTCCGCCCAGTTTGAAGCTCTCGTCACTGACGTGAATCCGCACACCTTGTTGCAACAATTGCGACATCGCCTGCACCGCCCCGTCGGTACCGGGGATCAGGTAAGCGACTTGGGCCGGCTCCAGATCCAAATCGCCGGAGTCCTTGGTGCCGTACCAGGTTTCACTGTTGATGTCGGCATCGTGGCCGGACGCCAGGCAGGTCACGTCGAACGCCAGGGGCATGCTCCACGCGGTCACATCGTAAATTTCGTCCGGCAAGCGCAGTTCGTTGCGTTCCAGTTGCCGCCGCAGAAATTTTTCGTCCATCTCAACCCGACGATCCAACAGCGCCCGCATCAGCCGGCTGGCTGGCTGGGCCACCGGCAAATGAAAACTGCCGGCCGGAATGCTGCGTGTGCTTTCCAGGTCGTTCTTGATATCCGAACAAGTGACCTCGATTGATTCCCGGACGACCCGCACTTCGATTCCGTTGCGAACCAGCATCGTCGCCAGTTCATCCGCGCGTTGAGGTCGACCCTTCCGCAACAAAAAATAGTGGCGGACATCACCTTCCTGTCCCAATTGCACGCCCCGCAAGCGCGCCTGGTAAAATGAATCCAACAACTCTTTTCGATGCTGGGCCGCAAACTCCACCGTGGCCAGCCCGGAGATGTAATGGTGTCGCACGCCGTCGGCGTACGTTAATTCCGTCTCGTCATCCCGGTCAATCACCAATCCACGGGCGCTGGCCTGTTCCCACAGGATGCCCAAGCCGCCTTGCAAAGTCGGCCACTCGCTTCCGTACCCCGGATAAAAAGCATCAAACACCTCGCGCGTCATGTATCCAAACCCGTAGCGGTCGAACCAACCGGCCTGGTACCGACCCAATTGCGAAAACCACTGGTTTTGCTGAGGCAGCAGGTAAGGGTTTTTGGGGTCGGTGGGTGGTGGGAAGAAAAACGTGCTGTTGCGACCCATTTCGTGCGCATCGACGTACAACTGCGGTTGCCATTGCAGGTAGGCCGCCACCTTGGCTTTGACTTCTCGCTGGCTGTGTCGAAACCAGTCGCGGTTCATGTCGAACCAGTAATGATTGGAACGTCCTCCGGGCCAGCGTTCGGTGTGTTCGTTGCTGTAGGGATTGCTTTGCATGAACCGGCCCCGCGTTTCGCGGAATACGTTCACGAAACGATCGCGGCCGTCGGGATTCTGAAGCGGATCGATCACCACCACCAGTTGATTTAGAAGTTGACGCGTTTCCTCCCGGCGGTCCGCCAGCAGATGGTAAGCCGTCAACAACGCGGCGTCGCTTGGCGAGATTTCGTTTCCATGCACGGCGTAGGCTAACCAGACGATGGCCGGCCCGTTTTCAATCAGCGATGCGGCTTCGCCGGGCGAACATCCGCGCGGGTCGGCCAGTTTCAGATTGCCGGCCCGAATTTCCTCCAGCCGGGCAATATTCTCGGCTGACGAGATCACCAGGTAGTTGAGCGAGCGGCCTTCGAACGACTCGCCATATTGAACCAGCCGCGTGCGATCCGGAGCCGCCTGGGCCAGCGCCCGTAAATAGGTTTCGATCTGGTAGTGACTGGATACGTCGTCGCCCCAGCCATAACGCAGGACCTGTTCACTGGTGGGGATCTGGTCATCGGGTTGCAATTCGGGGACGGGCAACAGCCAGGCGGCCGTCGTCTCGTCGTCGTCATCGGCGACCGAAGGTTGTTCTTGCGCTGAGATGGCGACCGGAATAAACGCGGTCAACAAGAACGCGGTCAACAAGAAAAAGGCGAACAAGCGACAATCAAGCAAATGTTTGGTCATGGTGTCGTTCAACGAAAAAGCAGGTGGCAAAGAGGTTGACTCAATCCCTATCTTAATTGCCATATCTTAATTGATCGTGCCAACCGGTAGTAAATTGCACGACACAAAAAAAAGCCCCGCCAGGCATTGGCAGGGCTGTTTTTATCTTGGCCGGTTCTGCCGTTTAGGTGGAAGGTCCACCCAGGGGCGTAATTCCGCGGATGTGACCTCGCGGGATCAGACCGGAAACATCGATCGGCCGGTCGAGTTGATGAGTTCCAATGTTGCCTGCGGTGTCTCGCGCGTCCAGCCGCAGATAAATTCGGTCTGGAATTTCCGTGCCGGGTTTCCAAGCGAATTGACCGTTGTTGCGAACGCCTTCTTCAATGGTCGTCCAGGGGCCGGCCGGCCGCGGGCTGTACATCAGTTTGATCGGGCGCAACGCCAGATTTGCATCGCTGGCCGTCCATTGAATCAGCAATTTCCCCGCCTCCGCGTCGCGACCATATGGAGCCGCAGTGATCCGTGCGTCCGGCTCGGTGGTGTCCACGTTGACCCACATGTCCGCCGGATCGTTGCGGCGGGGCGAACGTGTCCGCAACCCCTCGTTGCTGATCACGACGATACGAAATCCGAAAATTCCCTCGCCCTCGACGGCCACGTCCATGGGACTGCGAAGGTCGTCATCTGTCGTCCAGCGGCGCCAGTTTTTACCGCCGTCGCTGGTCATCCACAATTCCACCGATTTAACACCTTCAGGTCCCACCGCATCGATTTCGTATTCCAGCTGAAAATGAGTCGAGTTCGAAGCTCGAGCCATGCGTTTCAAGTTTTCCAATTGGGGATGATTGATCATCGCCCCGGGAATGCCCGGTGGCTTGGCCGTTCGGCCGCGTGCGATCGCCGGCAGCGTTCCGGTCTGGCTAGGTGGTGCTGCGTTTCCCGCAGTTGCGCTGACAGCGCCGGTCGAGTTTGCTGTTGAACCCGAAGCAATCACCTGGTTGGTTTGTGATGAAGTACTGGCCGGGGTTACACGGGGGCGCCAGATCTGGGTCCTGTGCTGAGCCACTCGCGCGGCTGGTTCGTCGTTTGCACGACGTTTCCATGTTGCCGTCGCGATGGATTTTGTTGTGTTCGCGGTCATGGCGTCCAGTTCGCTCGATTGGCGAGTGGTGGTGGCTAGTCGATGCGCCAGGCGTTTTTGAGGCACGGGGGGTTGCGGGGTAGGATTTGATTGGGGAGACGCCTGCCGAGCCAGGTCGGGGGGATCGTCGGGTCGTTGGCGTTCGTTTGCTTGCCGGGCGGGCTGCAAGGCAGCTGGAATGCCCGCTCGCTGGTAACCGCGCGGTTGAACACTGGCTGTCGGAGGGGCGCGATTGGCGCCGGTCCCGGCCACCGATTGCGCGGCGGCCGACGGACGCGTTACCGTTACTTGCCGAACGATTGTCGAGACGTTTCCAGCCCGGTCTTGGACGCCGGCGCGAACGCGAATCTCGCTGGTTGGCGATTGAGGCCACCACGCCAACTGGCTTTGAAACGCCCCTTTAGTGGAAGCGACTGACGAGACCGGGACGGGTATCCAGGCGGCGTCGGTCGACGGCTCCGAGGTCACGGCTTGATAAGCTATGGACAGTGTGGATGGATCCAGATTGGGATCAACGGCTGTCCATTGCCCGACGATTCGACCTGCCGCATCGGAACGCACTTGAAATTGTAGATCTGGTTGTTCGGTGTCCACGACGATTTTGAGTTCTGGACGTTGCGGCTGAACGG
>JBFILF010000177.1:0-9961 GCA_041599835.1 Pirellulaceae bacterium | reverse complement strand
TTCCTGTTCGGACAGTTCGGGAAAGATGGGCAGGCTCAACACTTCCTTGGCCGCCCGTTCGGTTTCCGGCAAGCTGCCGATGCCGTAATTCAAATGAGCAAAACAGGGTTGCAGGTGCATCGGGATAGGATAATAGATCTCGGTTTTCACGCCCCGCTGATCCAGCATGTTTCGCAACTCGTCGCGGGAGCCTCCGACAATCCGCAACGTGAACTGGTTCCACACATGATGGCACCGCTGATGTTGCAGCGGCAGGATGATGGAATGCTGCAGGCCGGCGGCCGAAATCAGTCGTTTGTAGGTCTTGGCGTTTTGAGCGCGATGGGAATTATACTCGTCCAGATATTGCAACTTGACGGACAACACGGCGGCTTGCACTGCGTCCAACCGGCTGTTGATGCCGACGATCTGATGGTGATACCGTGGCTGCATGCCATGGTTGGCCAGCAATCGCAATCGCGCTGCCAGGTCCGGATCGCTGGTGGTCAGCATCCCACCATCGCCAAACCCACCCAGGTTTTTCGTCGGATAGAAACTAAAGCAGCCCACATGACTCATGCCGCCGGCCGCGCAGCCGGCAAATTGGGATCCAATCGATTGCGCTGCGTCTTCGACCACATACAGCTGGTGGGCTACGGCAATTTCGTTAATCCTTTGCATGTCGGCGCACTGGCCGAACAAGTGCACGGGAATCACAGCCTTGGTCCGTCGCGTGATTTTCGACTCGATCAACTCGGGATTGATGTTGAACGTCCCCGGCTCGATGTCAACAAACACTGGTGTTGCCCCGAGACGGGTAATGGCGCTGATCGTGGCAAAAAACGTGAAGCTGGGGACAATGACTTCGTCGCCCGGCTGGATGCCGATTGCCATCAAGGCCAGGATGAGCGCGTCACTGCCGGAGGCACAGCCAATCGCAAATTCGGTTGTACAGTAGGCTGCAATCTCCTTTTCGAATTTATGGCAGACTTCACCGCCAACAAACCGACCCGAGTCGGCGACGGACGAAATCGCGTCAAGAATCTCTTGTTGAATTGGGCTGTTTGATCGACTGACATCCAGCAATGGAATCTGCATCGTCGTCGTGGACTCTTGTTGATTTAGCGGCACCATCGCCTCCTTGCAACGGTTTTGCGAAACGAATCCTGTGCCCGCGTCGATTGGGCCATTAACAGCACAAATCTGTCGCCACGAAGTGGCACGGGCGGCGAAGAATAGTTGTGGCCAACCAGTGCGTCAATATCGCCTGCGGTTCAGCCGCGCAACGGCCAAAAAAACTAAAAGTGGTCGTTGGTTCATGCCGGCAAATTCCTGCATGGCGTTGGCTGGCCATTTTGCGGGTTTTTCGTCAATGAGATGGGGTGTGATTAACGGCCGCCCACAGTTCCGCCTCGAAATCGGCGAAACTTGACCTCTGCCATTTATGTGCGAGGTGGTTAAATGGCAGCTGCACAACGCCACGAGTTGTACCATGGACGGGTGGCCCGAGCTGTCTATAAAGAGACTGGGCGGATGCGCGGGCAAATCAGCTAGCAACCTATTGAGACTCCAGTGCCAAAACCGCAGCGGACAGCCACCGAATTCCTGGCCGAACAATTGGTACGGTACCGCTGGTACTTGTTGCTGTTGGGGATCGCCATCGGTTGCGGTTCCTTCATGGTCGGCAATCGCGTCAGCTTCGATACGTCCATCGAAAGCATGTTTGCCGCACAAAATCCGGCGCTGGTCGATTACCTGCAACTAAAACGGACGTTCGGCGGGTCCGAAATTGCGCTGGCGGTTTATGAAGACCCCCAATTGTTTGCCAGCGACGGTTCGGGTTTGAAAACGCTCGAGCGGCATGTCCAGCAAGTCTCTCAGGTGCCGGGCATCGCCGGTGTGCTCAGCTTGTCCGAAATCAACTTGGCGCTTAAGAAAGTTTTTGCGCTGGGAAATCTATTGGCTGGTGACAGCCATGCTGACCCGGTCCTGCAATCGGACAATAAACTGGCGAAAAAATTCGTCGACATATTCGAAGGCTACACACATGGCCGTGACCGAAAAACGGTGGCGATTGTCTGCCTGCTGGAACCGGCGGAGCAGGGAACGACGCCGCGTGACGAAACGATTGCCAAGTTGCGCCGGGTTACTGATCGATGGCCCAATGGAAAAATCACTGGCGAGCCGGTGATGGTGGCCGACGGATTTCGATTTGTGCAGCGCGATGGCCGCCGATTGAACCAGGTTAGTTTGCTGCTGATGAGCGTGGTCATTATCGGCTGTTTTCGATCGATTCGCTGGATGTTAATTCCAATCGCCGTGATTCAATTGGCGCTGTGGATGACATTGGCGTTGCTGGTGCTGTTCGACTGGAAACTGACGATGGTCAGTTCCATGTTGTCAGCCATTGTCGCTGTGATCTCGGTTGCCACCGTCGTGCACTTCACGGTGCGGTTTCGGGAAATGCGGTCACATCATAGCCATTCGCGGATTCGTTCCGTGGAAATCGCCTTGGCATCGCTGCTAGTGCCGATTACCTGGACATGCATCACCACGGCGGCCGGCTTCCTCGCCTTGACGATTGCGGATGTGGAACCGGTCCGGGATTTTGGATGGATGATGGCGATCGGTTCGATGATGGTGTTGGTCAGCATGATATTCCTGGTGCCAGGCTTGACGCTGCTGGGAGATTTCGATTCCGATCCTCAACGAACGTGGGGTGACGGCCGACTGACTCAGGCACTGCAATACAGCTCATTGGTCGTTACCCGGTATCCGCGTCGCATTGGCATTTGCCTTTTGATCGTGTTTAGCCTGGTGGCTTGGGGCACGCGGTACATACACGTGGAGACGGATTTTACCAAGAATTTCCGCCGGGATTCAGAGATCGCCAGGGCCTACGCGTTTGTCGAACAACGGCTGGGGGGTGCTGGCGTGTTGGATGTGGTGATTCCCTCGCCGGAGACGCTGGACGCCAAGTATATCTCGCGCGTCGATCAGCTGCAGGATGAATTACGCCAAATCAGCTTGAATCCAGAAACCGGAGAGCCGGCGTTGACGCACGTGGTCAGCTTTGCCGATGCCGACCGTGCCATTCGCTCGAATGCCGTGTTGAAGTTGATCCCGATGGATTTTCGATTTGAGGCGATGTCCCAAGTGATGCCGGGATTCGCCAGCCAGATGAAAACTCACCATCCCGACCAACATGGCCAGCATTACTTTCGAATCATGCTGCGGACCAGCCAGCAGAAATCGGCTGCCGAGCAGCAGCGGCTGATCGCCAAAGTCCGTGACACTGTCGAGGAGCACTTTCCCCAACAGCCGCCGGCAGCATCGCTGACCACTGGTTTGTTCGTGTTGTTGTCAAATCTGGTCAGCAGCATTCTCGATGATCAGGTCCGCACATTTGTCGTCGCCACGATTTTCATCGCCGTGGCCATTCTCGTGGCATTTGGTTCGCCGCGCCTGGTACTGATTGCGCTGTTACCCAATATCCTGCCGATCCTGAGTTTGCTGGGACTGCTCGGCTGGCTGGGTATTCCCATCAACATGGGCGTGGCCATGATCGCCGCGGTTTCGATCGGCCTCAGCATTGACGGCACGATTCACTATTTGAATTCATACCGGCATAACCGCAGGTTCGGACACCGAGTCGTCAGCTCTATCGCCCGCGTCCAGCAACGCATTGGCCGGGCTGTGACGTATTCCACGATCGCCCTGGTGGCGGGCTTTGGCAGCTTGTGCATCAGCGAATTTATTCCAACTGTTTATTTCGGTGCCCTGGTTGGACTGTCCATGCTGGGCGGTTTGTTGGGGAACCTGGTGATTCTGCCGGTGTTGTTGACCCTATTTGATACCGATCGGCCAGGCCACAAAAAAATTCGCAAGCCGAGTCGTTCGCAGACGCCGATCGCTCCAGCGGAACCGGCCGTTCCACTACCGCCGCCTCACCACACGACAGGAGTTGATCCATCGCAAGCAGCGCATCGAAAAGTCTGATCGGCATTCCGCAAGCGGTCGGCCTGATTAAAGAGCATTGTGGGAAGCTGGACGAACACGTGCTCAATTTACGACGGGCCTGCGGTTTTGTATTGTCCCGGCCGTTGACGAGCGACGTCGATTCGCCACCTTTCGATAAATCCATGATGGACGGGTTTGCCGTGATTGCCGCTGACCTGGGCGGCGGTCCCACCGAATTGGAGGTAGTTGACACCGTTAGGGCTGGCGGCGCATCGGCCCGTCGGTTGCAGCGGGGCCAGGCGATTCGGATCATGACCGGCGCTCCGGTGCCTGACGGTGCCGACGCCGTGGTGATGATCGAACAAACGACCGCACCGCTTGAGGGCAATGGCGACCGTATCGTGATCAACGCAGAATCCTGCCGGGCGGGCCAAAATATTCTGACTCGCTCGTCGGTCATGGCACGAGGCGAAACGGTTATGCCAGCAGGCGCCGTTGTCCGCGCCGAAGACGTCGGTTTGCTGGCCGAAGCGGGCTGCGCCAGTTGCCACGTGATTTGCAAACCGTCACTGTCCGTGATTGCCACGGGTGATGAACTAATTCCTTTCGACCAACAACCTGCGGCCAGTCAGATTCGCAACAGCAACGCTCCGATGCTGGCTGCCATGGCCAAACCGTTGTGTTGGCACGTCGTGGATCTGGGAATTGCCACGGATAACCGCGAAGAGCTTCACCAGCTGATGCAACACGGCTTGAGTTGTGATGTCTTGGTGTTGACGGGTGGCGTGTCAGCCGGTGCGGCGGACCTCGTACCCGATGTGTTGGCCGACTTGGGCGTCGAAAAAATTTTTCATAAGGTTGCGATCAAACCGGGCAAGCCGATCTGGTTTGGAAAGCGAAATGACGAAACGACCGGGACGACTCTGGTGTTTGGCCTGCCGGGCAATCCGGTAAGCAGTCTGGTTTGTTTTCATGTGTTCGTCGCTCCAGCATTGCGGCAACTGGCTGGATTCGACGCGGCGACCGAGACGGTGCAGGCGATTCTGACCGAAGATCATGTGCAACGAATCGGGCGCACGACTTACTGGCCATCTCGATTGCAGCAGTCCGAACTGGGATGGCAAATCACGCCGTTGAATTGGAAGGGATCGGCGGACCTCAAGACACTGGCAACTGCCAATTGTTTCGCCGTATTTGCGGGCGAACAAAGCGAATTCCATGTGGGCGATCGGGTCGCCGTGCTTCGCATCTAGCCTCGACGAAACACGCTGATTTGATTAAACCCAAAGCATGGCAACGACTGATTCCTGGCCCGCTGACCGATGGTACTTATTGGCGGCGCGTCGACCCTTAGCAACGGCGATGTTCGGGTCGATACTCTTGTGGTTGTCGTTTCCGCCGGTCGGATATTGGCCGCTTGCCTGGTTGGCGCTGCTGCCCTGGATGTTGCTGGTGTCCGCGAGACAAGTGGGCGGCCGTCGCCCCTGGTTAAAAATCTGGTTGGCTGGTTGGGGCTATTGGGCGGCGACGCTTTATTTCATTCCGATTCCGCATTGGGCGCTCTGGTTCGGTTGGATTGCGCTTTCACTGTACTTGTCCGTCTACCCGGTCGCGTTTATCTGGTTGAGCCGGGTGATGGTGCATGAGCATCGAGTGCCACTAGTCCTTGCGGCGCCGATAGTGTTCACGGCGATGGAATGGTTACGCGCGCACGTGCTCGGTGGCTTCGGGTTGCTGATGCTGGCCAACTCCCAATACCAATCGCCGTTGATACTGCAGATTTGCGGCATTTTCGGCGGATACGGTTTGACGTTGCTGATGGTAATGGTCACGGCGACGGTGTGCGAAGCAGGATTCCGTACCGGACTGGCTCGACTGTTGTGGATTCCGGTGACCGGTCTAGTGTTGGTTGCCTGCCTGGTTTATGGCTCGCTTCAATTGAAAACTGCTGACAACGGGCCTGACACCAATGGCCAGGGCTGGCGATTTACCATTGTGCAGGGATCTGTCGACACCCGTTTTCCAGCGACTGAGCAGGAACAACGTCAATACGAACAGGATCAATTTGACCATTACGCGGAACTACAACGACGGGTGATGTTGGAACTCAATGACCAGCCGCCGGTCGCCGTGCTGTGGCCGGAAGGCAAGTTTCCCATTCCCGACGTGAATCCACCTGGCGTCGACGACAAGTTTGCCGAACTGCGGCAGCGTTTTCGTTATTTCCACCAGGTTCTGACCGAGTCACGTGTCCCGTATTTTCTGGCCGGTTGTTCCACGTTAAATCCGTTTACCAACGAGAGATTTAATTCGGCACTGTTGATCGACCAGGAGGGTCAGGTCGTCAAGCGGTACTACAAGAACCATCTGGTGATGTTCGGCGAGTTTATTCCGTTGGCATCCTGGTTTCCGCGGTTGGCCATGATGACACCGATTGGAATGGGCCTCAGCGTTGGAACCGGTCCGGCCGCCATGATCATCCCGACTGGCGAAACGGGGTCCGGTGACGTCATTCTTTCGCCGTTCATTTGTTTCGAAAGCACCATCACGCATTTGATCCGCCGGCACGTCAATCAGTTGGCTGAACAGCAGCTGGAACCGGACATCTTGGTCAATTTGACGGACGACGGCTGGTTTTACGGTACTGCGCTATTGGATCATCACCTGGCCTGCAACGTGCTTCGCGCGGTCGAGAACGGCAAACCGGTGGTTGTTGCGGCCAATACCGGTTTTTCCGCCAACATCGATGCCTATGGCCGGCTGATTGACGTGGGGCCGCGGCGACAAACGGCGATTCTGCACTTTCAAGTCACCGCGCCTCGGAAACTCAGCCTGTACCGTAAAATTGGGCAGTGGCCGGCCGTCGGGCTGGCAATTTTGTGTGGATTAGCCGTCATACTGAAATGGTTTAAGCGAAAATCTCCGGTTGAAACCACCGCCGATGACACTGCAGTCGCAACCTGAATCTGACTCATCCGGGCGGCCGTCATTGATTGGACGGTTCATCGGGCCGTCGCTGACAAAGACTGTGGCGTCTGCCGATCGTACGGCGTTGATCGGTTTGCTGGTCGCCAATTTGATGCCGATCATATTCGCGCTGCTGTTCCGCTGGGATATCGGCGGCGTCGCCATGTTTTACTGGTGGGAAAATATTGTCATTGGCATGTATGCGATTCTGCGGATCGCGCTGGCGGCTGGAAAACAGGGATCGGTCGAAACGCCAAAGTACACCAAGATTTTTCTCGTGCCGTTTTTTTGTTTCCACTACTTTTTCTTTTGCATGGTCCACGGCGTTTTCCTGCTCGTGTTCTTCGTTGGTCCCGAAAGCACGGAGTCCATTGGCCGCGGCGACATGGATTTGCCCGGACCGCTGTTTGTCTTGCCGGTATTCGGCAGCGTGATGTCGACGGCCTGGAATTCCCTGCCGACCGCGGGTGTGTTTTCTGTCGGTTTGTTGTTAGGCAGTCACGGGCTTTCCTTTGCGCGCAACTTCCTGGCGCGAGGCGAATTCAAAAACGCGGTTCCAGTTATTGAAATGTTCCGACCGTACGGACGCATCGTGCTGCTGCATCTGTCGATATTGTTCGGAGGTTTCGTGACGTTGATTTTCGGTTCGCCGTTACTGTTGGTGTTTTTGCTGATGGTTGGCAAGACCGCGCTGGACGTGGCCGTGCACAGCGCAACACATCGGCTTCAGCGATCCCATTCACCATCGGAACAATGAATACGATCGTGCCACAGACCGCGATGGACGCCACGCCGAAAACTAGTCAGACAGTCGGCGGCGGGCCATCTGACAGTATTTGCGTGAGCAGTCGATTAGCAGGTAGTTCCGTTTAAGAGATTTCGCGGCAATGCCGGTGGTGCCGCTGCCCGCAAACGGATCCAGCACCAGACCGCGGGGAGGGCAAGTCGCCTTGATGCACGTTTCCACCAGTGATTGCGGAAACACGGCGAAATGGGCGTCGCGGAACTTTGATAGGGGAATCGACCAGACGGTGCGCCGGTTGCGGCCTTTGGGATGAAAGGCCTGGTCCCACCGGGCGTCGTGCAAATTGCTGTTGCCGGAGTTCTTGCCGTTCTCCGGTGTACCTCCGCGCACGCCCAAATGCCTGCGCCCGCCCCGCATGCGGCTGTTGTCCGTAAACGTCACGTGCGGTTCGCGAATCGCATCGGCATCGTAGTAATAATCGGCGGTGCGGCCAAACAAAAACACGTATTCGTGATCGGTTGTCGGTCGAGTTTTTACCGACGACGGCATCGCATTGGGTTTGTGCCAGATCACGTCCGATCGCAACTGCCAGCCAACGTCTTTCAAGGCCAGCGCCACTCGCCAGGGGATGCCCAACAATTGGCCGTCGACATATTTGTCGCCCAACACCAACCATAACGATCCACTTGGTTTGACCGCGGGAAGCAATTTTTCAAATGCTTCCGTCAGCTTGTCCACGTAAACCTGCGGATTGGATTCGCGCCCGATCTGCGCTCCCTCACCGTAATCCCGTTGGCGAAAATACGGCGGGCTGGTGACGACCGTATCAATCCAGTTGCGCGGCAAGCGCGGCGCGATACGCAGCACGTCACCGCAGATCACCGAATTACGCAACTCCTTTTTCTGGTAAGCGGCTTGACGAGTCTGCATGACGTGGCTTCCTGGCACTGGTATCAATTACATTTTGGGAATGACCTGGATGCCGAGCAACTGCAATCCCAATCGGATGGTCCGTGCCGTGAGATCACAGAACTGCAACCGGGACGATTTCAAATCGTCTTTTGCCTTCAGCACAGGACACTTGTCAAAAAACACAAAAAACGTTTGCGTCAATTCAAACAGGTAGCTGGCCAACAGATTTGGGCGAAAATCCACGATCACTTCGGCCAAGACTTCTTCCAGCCGCAACAGTTGAACGGCCAGCTCCCGTTCCACGTCGTGTTCGAATTGCATCGGCACCGGATTGGCCCGCAACGTTTCGGGGTCGATGTTGCCGCGGCGAAATATTCCGTTAACGCGGGCGTAACCGTACTGCAGATAAGTTGCCGTGTTGCCTTTGAGTTCCAGCATTTTGTCATAACTGAACGTGTAATCGGAACTTCGGTTCTGCGACAAATCCGCGTATTTGAGTGCACCAATGCCCACGACGCGGGCGATCTCGCGTCGTTGCTCATCCGAAAATTCTGGACCGTCCGGCTTTTCGTCGTCCACCTGACTGACGACCTGCAGCGCCCGCCGCTCGGATTCATCCAACAGTGGTTCCAAACCGACCGTGTCGCCGGCCCGGGTTCGAAACGGTTTTCCATCGTCTCCCATCACGGTGCCAAAACTGATATGTCGATAATCGACGTTCGGATATTTCCAGCGGCGGCCGACTTCGAACAACTTGGAGAAATGTTCGTGTTGCCGAAAATCGACGACGTACAGGATGCAATCCGGTTGCCAATGCTCCATGCGGTACTTGATGGTGGCCAAATCCGTGGTGGCATACAGAAAGGCACCGTCGCTTTTGCGGATGATCATCGGCGCATCATGCTCGTCGAGGAAAACGCAGATCGCGCCTTCGCTTTCACGGGCTAGACGGCTGGATTGCAAATCCGACACGACGTCCGCCAACTGATCCTGGTAAAAACTCTCGCCCAACTGGTGATCGAACTCGACGTCCAATCGCTGATAAACGCGCTGAATGTCCTCGCGACAGTGTGGCAGGAACTCTTGCCATAATTGAACGTTTGTTTCGTCACCTTCGTGCAGTTTGGCGGTCTCCTGCAACACCGCGTCGCCGATGTCGGCGTGCTGGTCCGCCAGCTGCTGCAACGATGGATCGGCGTTGACCGATTGCAATGTCAATTGCAGCTGTTCGATTTTTTCGCGCGTGTCTCGAATCTTGCCGGTTAAATTCTTGATGTCCTTTTTGCGCCGTTTTGCTGCCGCCTTTTCAGCGCTGGGGGGCGTGGATTCGAGTTCTGCCAGCTGGGTTTGTTGATTTGCCAGAAGCTGTTCGGTCTTTGGCAAGTCAACAACCGCCTG
>JBFILF010000176.1:0-9983 GCA_041599835.1 Pirellulaceae bacterium | reverse complement strand
GAGACGATTGCCGAGCTGCGAGGCATTGTGCACGCAGACGGTAATTGTCCGCTGTGGAACGCACTCGGATCGCACTTTTTTCAGATTGAGTATCCCCGCGCCGAAACGCTAACCCTGGAGTCCAAAAAATTCATCGCCGAGCTGTTGCCCACCCACCCAATTTACATTCCCTTGCTGCCCAAAGAGGCGCAAGACGCACTGGGCCAAGTCCACGACCGCACCAAGCCGGCACTGCACATGCTTGAGCAAGAGGGATTCCAGTTTCAAAATCTAGTCGATATTTTTGACGGCGGTCCCACCGTGCAATGCCAGACCAGCGAAATTCGCACGATCAAACAAAGCCGAGTTTGCCGAGTTGCATCGATCCAGAAAAAAGTCAAAGGACGAAAATTGTTGGTGGCCAATTGCGACCTGAATTTTCGCGCAACCTTGGGAACCGTCCAGCTGGACGACGACGATGGGGCAGTTATTGAGGAAGTGACCGCGCTGCGGCTGAATACGAAAGTCAACGACCGGCTGCGGCTGGTCACCATCAAAGCCAGCTGATCCGAAATCGTTGTCAGGAACTCGGCTGATCCGAACGGTCCCAAGTTGATAGAATAGGTCGTCTACTTGAAGAAAGGGAACCAATGTCAATCGCAACCAGTTCGGGCAATCTGATCAACAACCAATGGCTCAGCGGTGAAGGCGCGTCATTTGAATCCACTAGTCCCAGCGATGGCCAGATCGTGTGGAGCGGCAACGAATCTACGCCGGCACAGGTTGCGTCGGCGACCGCCGCGGCGCGGGCTGCAGCCGGACCTTGGTGGGACCAGGGCCAGGACGCGCGGATCGAGCACATCAAACGCTATGCAGAGACGGTTCGCCAGCGGCAAAATGATTTGGCGGAATTGATCGGCCGCGAAATGGGCAAGCCGCTGTGGGAAGCGAAAACCGAAGCGGCGGCGGTCATTGGTAAAGCGGATATCGCCATCGACGCGCTGCTCAAACGACGCAGCACCGAGTCGTTTGACATGGAAAACATCACGGCCGTGACCCGGTACCGTCCTTTTGGCGTGTTGGCCGTTGTCGGCCCGTTTAATTTTCCCGCGCACCTGCCGAATGGACACATTATCCCGGCGCTGCTGGCAGGCAACACCGTTGTGTTTAAGCCAAGCTCGCAAACACCGGCTGTCGGCGAATGGATGGTGGAGCGCTGGGTTGAGTCTGGGCTGCCACCGGGCGTGATCAACCTCGTTCAAGGAAATCGGCATGCGGCAATTGCGTTGGCAAACGATCCCCAGGTGGACGGATTGTTGTTTACCGGCAGCAGCGGCGCCGGCAAATCATTGCACCAGACATTCGGGCAATGGCCGCAAAAAATGTTGGCCTTGGAAATGGGAGGAAATAACCCACTGATTGTGCATCAAACGGAAAACCTGGCGGCGGCAGCCTACACGACTGTGCAATCCGCCTATATATCTGCCGGGCAGCGCTGTACCTGCGCCCGCCGGTTGATCCTGATTGAGGGAGACGAAGCCGAACGGTTCACCTCCGTGCTGACTGACATGATTGGTCGCGTCCGTGTCGGGTTTTGGAACGATGAACCCCAGCCATTTGCCGGGACGGTGATCAACGCCCAGCAGGGCCGGAAACTGCTGGCCGAGCAACAGGAATTGATTGCGGCCGGAGCCGCACCGCTGGTTCAAATGCAACGGCAACGCGATTGCGATGCGCTGTTATCGCCGGGATTGATCGATGCAACGGAAGTGACGAACCGATCCGACGAGGAAATGTTTGGCCCGATTCTTCAAATTATTCGCGTATCGGATTTTGAGGCAGCGATTGCCGAAGCAAACAACACGGCTTACGGCCTGTCAGCCGGATTGCTCAGCGACAATCGGGACTGCTATCGACAGTTCATTCACCAGATTCGCGCCGGCGTGGTCAACTGGAACCGGCAGACGACCGGGGCCAGCAGCAAACTGCCGTTCGGTGGTTGCGGTTTGAGCGGCAATAATCGACCCAGCGGTTACTTTGCCGCCGATTACTGCAATTGGCCGATTGCCTCGCTGGAGGCGGAACAACTTGTGATGCCCGAATCCGCCGCCCCCGGCATTGAACTGTGACCGGCTTTCCCTCCGGATTTTTTTAGCGGCAATGGCAGATTGGTGCGCGTTGTCCGTAAATTGCGGCACCCGGCGGTAGTTGATGTCCGAAACAATTGGGACAGACGCCCGGCCCAAAACCTGGCCCAAAGCCTGGCCCAAATGGCTGTCGCGTAGCTTGCGGGCGCGGCTGCGACATGGCTTCGGCAAATCGCTGTTCCAAAAGATGGTGATTGATCCAGCCGATTGATTCGGGCTGTACGAGCGCCACGGCCAATGGGTGACCGGATGGTCGACGTTTGGTCGCCTTGGCCAGCTGGACGTGCCGCTTGGTTCGCGCGGAAGTTTTTGAGTCTGCAGACGCTGCCGGGGATCCGGCGACCAGCTGAATGCCGAGAACGGCGAAGCCATCGCCGCCGAACGCAACCCATCCGTAGTTGCCCGGCTGGACACCGGTCATTTCAAATATACCACGGCTGTCGCAACGGGCCGTTGCCACGACTTCACCATCTTTAATCAATTGGACTTCGGTGTCCAAAATTGGCACGGGCCGGCCATTGCGATCGTTGAATTGATGCACGCGACCGGTGAACAGGCCCCCTGGAGCGAGCGTGACGGATCTTGATTGAATCGTCGTCGCCGGTTCGGCAGCCACGTCAAACGTTGAAAGCCCTTGCCAGCCGAAATTAGCAGCATCGGTCAGCTGATCTTCCCCGAACGAATAATCTCCGTAGATTCGAAAACGCACTTGCGGAGAATGATCGGTTATCAGGCGGCTGGCTCCCAGTTTGTCGTCACGGCTAACTGCCCGCGTGGTAATCGATCGTGGAAATTGCGCAACATCGGCTCGATGTTCAATTGCCATGAATCCATACGTTACGAACGAACTCGGACTGTAACCTACCAGCGAATACGGCCCCTGCGTCAGCCCCGAGAGTTGGAAATTGCCGCGGGCGTCGGTCGACGATTGGCTAATTACCTTGCCGTTCCGCAGCAAATAAATGTCCATCCCCGCCACGTCGGACGAGGCATTCCCAACGATGGTGCCAAATACGGAATCCTTCTCGTCAATCATCACCCACTGCGCCCGCAAACGTTCTCCGATCCGCTCCACGTCGCTGGACGCTTCTTGCCATCCGGCCAGATCGTGATCGATCGTCGGAGGCGGCTCGGCTGGGGGAATTTGCGGAAAATCGGGCAGCGCCTGCTCAGTGGGATCTTGCAATTCCACGGGTGGTGTTTCTTGTCCGGTTGCAACAGATACAAGCGCGACGTCAATCGTCAATGGCATTGCCAGCGCTGCGCAAATAAGCAGGCGGTAGTTCATGGTCGTTCCCAGTTTTCGTTGGGTGAAATGGCGTACTGTCGATGCTGATTTCCGATTTTAATACAAAACGCCGGCGAACATGGGCTTTTTTCCAGTCACCGGCGAAATCTAATAAACCAATCCGCTGAATCGTCACAATCGAAACAGGACCACCTGACCTCCGGGTCAGGCAGACCTATTGTCAATCCGGCGGGAACGCGCATGATCATCGCAGCTTCGTTAACGTCATTTCGCAAGCCAGAAACACGATGGCCGACCTGACTTCATCGACTGAACGGCGGGCAACCTGCATGGGGTGCAGCCTGCTGTGTGGTGACCTGGTGGTTTCCATTGACCGGGACGGCGCCATCATCCCGCGGACTGATTGCCGATTGGCAGCGCAATGGTTTGACTTGGCAGCATCGGGCAAAGCAGACGACAAAGCAGACGACAAGGCAGACCAACTGTGCCTGGTCAATGGACAGCCGGCCAGCACGGGTGAAGGAATCACGGAAGCAGCCCGACTGATTCGGCATTCGACGTTGCCACTGATTGGCGGGTTGGCGGATCAAGGGCTCGACGGTCAGCGGGCCGCCTTCGAATTAGCTCGGCAAATTGGGGCGATTATCGATTGGCGCAGCGGACCCACTGCCAAGGCGTTATTCGACGCGCGTCAAAAATTCGGCGACGTCTCCTGCAGTTTTGGTGAAATCGGGAACCGAGCGGATTTGGTGGTGTTTTGGTTTGCCGATCCGGCAATCTCTCATCCGCGTTTTGCCGCGCGATTTGCGCCCAGGCACACTTGCATCGATAATCGTGTCACGGAAACGGGTCGCACCACCCAGCAGTTCATGTTGCTTGAGAACAGTGGCGGAACCGATGCGGCCCGCGTGGTCCAGCAGCGGCTGGGTCACGTTACCCGTCCCGGCACCAACCAAGCATCAGCAGCCGATCTCGCGAAACTTGAATCACTGGCTGAGCAAATCAAGCAATCGCAATATGCAGTTTTCGTGTTTGATGAGACGTTGTGTGAGCGGTTTGGCGTGACGGCCGTTTCGAGCTTGTTTCGCCTGATCCGCGCGGCCAACGACGGCACGCGTCATTGTCGTCAAGTGCATTTGAGTCGCAATGCGAATTCGGTGGGAATCGAAAACGCGTTAACTTGGCTTACCGGATATCCCTTTGGAGTGGGCTTTCGCGAACGGCGGCCCATTTTTCGCCCCGCTGAATTCACGGCAAGCAAGCTGTTAAAAACCGGCCAGATTGATTTGGTGATACAAATTGGCTGCCTGGATCCTGGTTCAAAACGGATATCACCCGCACCGTCGACTGATAATCCGACGAGGATTGTGTTGGCAGCGGATACATCGTCCGAAAAGTACGACGCCGCGGTTGCCTTCACAATTGCCCGCCCCGGCATCGAGTGTTCGGATGTGGCGCTTCGCAGCGACGGCATGCCGTTACGGCTCCCGAAATTATTGATCCAAAGCTCCCTACCGACGTGCAGCCACCTCATCCACCACATCCGCACCGCCATCGACCCATCGTTAGGCCCAATTGTCTAACGACAAGCTGTAGGAGGCCGCGTGCGGTTGCGCCATTTCACACATACATTTTTTCGGCTCCATTGTGCCAGTCGAATCTCTTGCAAGATTCGCTACGGACTCAATTGGATGTTCGATGAGATTTGCTAAGTCAGCAGCGTCAACGGATTTTGGCGATTCGTCAGCGGAAAGGTGACGGGACCGCCCGTGCGGTGTGATTCAAATACCGCAGCGATCATCTCGACGGTCGTTCGCGCTTCGTAGACGTTACATTCCGGCAACCGGTCTTCTTCGATCGCGGCCAATAGGTCATGGACGGCCAGCACGTTGCCCGCCGCCAAGCCGCCGTCGGTGAGCGGTTCGGGTTGGCCGGGCCCCGCCGAAGATACGGGAACCCACTGTTTCCCACTGCGACCCGGCGACCACATCGGGTCTGGCAAATAGTGCACCGACGGCAGATGGCCGGTGAGGAGTTCGATCACGCCGTCCGAACCATAGACTTGCAATCCAAACCGCCGACCTCGTCCCTGGTTGCGAACCGTGCCGAAGTAAGCGGTTGCGTTATCGACCAGTCCGTACAAAGCTTCGATCGAGTCGCCGGCCAGCGCGCCAATGCCCTCGTTGCCTTGGGCCACGTGTTGTCTGGCGACCGGCTGGCCGTTCTGTAGGACGCTGGCGAAACACCAATGAGGCTCGCCGCCGAGATGGTGGATCAAGTTCATGATGTGGCTGCCCAGTACCCACAGGTCTTCGCCGCCGCCGCGGCCGTCTTCTTTTCCACGGCCGCGAAACTCGAGAACTTTCCCGATCATCCCGTCATCAATCATGTTCCTGACAACGCGCAGCTTTGGACTGTACCGCGTTTGGTGCGCAATGGCGTATTTCACGTTGTGCTTCTCACAGGCAGCCGCCATCTGATCCGCTTCGTCCAGCGTTCGGCACATTGGCTTTTCGGAGTAAATGTGCATACCGCGCTCGGCGGCTGCCAATACCATATCGCAATGTTGATCGAGCCAGCGCGGGCACACGGCCACAATGTCCGGTTGGGTCTCGTCGAGCAGCCGGCGGTAATCGGCGAAACCGCGCGGGGCGCCGAGACGTTTGATGGCCTGATTGCGACCGCCTTCATGTGCGTCGGCCACGCCGACAATTTCGCACTGCGGTATTTGCAACCAGACGTTATCGATTCCGTGGCCATAATCTCCCTTGCCGGAATGTCCAATCACGCCGACACGATATTGCTCCACCACGAATTGCTCCTCCGCGTTTTACGGGCGAATCGAAGAATTTTTGTCATCGGCGACTGATCGGTGACAACATGCCGATGCGCCTTTGGAAAGTCGCATGGCCACGCATATTTTATTCTTGTCGTCCGAAATTGCTAATCAGCGTGGACCGCCATTCAGTGGCTTTGGCGATGGCCCAAGGCCGCTATTTGTTTTGTTTCTGATCGAGTTGATCGCGATTGTCGCGTTCCGGTTCCGCCACGCGAATTTCGTAGGTACTACCACCGACAATTTCTTTGCCCCGACGCTGCATGATGGTAAATCGATAGCGACTGCCGGGTTTCAACCGGGGTGGCAGCGCCACTTCGATCCTCGCCTGCATGTATCCTTTCGGCGCAATCATGGCTCCCTTGATTGTTGCCTCGGCGGCTGACGTGAAAATCGTTCGACCTTTGCGTTGGTCCCTGGCCACATTTGCACCGTGGACGCTTTTTTGCAAATCGCGGCGGGTCTGCAACCGGTCAAACGTCAGCGACAATTCACCGTCCACCGGGAACGATTTTCTGTCAACGACAATGTCAAACGCTTGCCAGTTGTCGACGTCATTATGGAATTTGATGACCGTCGGTTGAAGGATCCCGCCGGGACCGGGCGCAGCATCGATGACGTGCAGGTTTTTCAATGCGACGTGTTTTTCGTTTCCGATCAACCAGTTTACATTGGTCGATTTATTCCCGCTGGGAATTGGGTCATCAACGCTGTCGATCACCAGCAAAATGCAACTGTGGTTGGCCGCTGAGGCGGGCGGGGTCCAACTCCAGCTGAGGACTTGCGGCCGATTGGGATTCAAAACCGGAATGGTCTGAAACGAACCAATCGGATGCCAGACCGATGTGTCTGTTGAGTCGTTTGGATATTGACTCCAGAAATCGGAAGGCAACGGCGGCAACCCCGCAGTGGCGTCGGCCCACAGCACTTTGACAGTGACATTACTGGCATCCAGCGGTCCGCGATTGTGGATTTGAACGTACGTGGTGTTTGTCTCAGTGCGAACCGGGTTATCGTGAAACAGATCGCGATCAAACTCGACGCCGTCAAACAGCGCGTCAGGCGTGTAGAGCGGCAGTGCATCGATCTTCACGTCGGGGCTTTGCCAGCGATAAACCTTGCCGCCGATACTGCCGCCGCGAATGACCGAGAATGGATCGATCACATTGGAAGTGGACGGGATTTGTTGCCCCGTGTCCAGAAAATGGTCGCGAACATATATGTCAACATCCGCACAACTGGCAGGTGCACTCACGTCGATTTGCCACATGCCCCGGCCGTGAGTGGCCGCGGTGAGGATATTTCGCGATTCATCTAATTCCAGATCCGTCACGGCGACTTCCGGGAAGTTGGGTTCATACACCAACCATGTGGCACCCAAATTGGTGGTGATGAACATGCCCGTGTCGGTTCCCACATACAGCGTGTTGGGATTGAGGGCATCGATTTCAATGGCGTTGGCCGGCGTATCGGGCAGCGCGTTTACGGCTCCCGACGTGCCACTAATGTTGTTCCATGTAGCACCGCCGTCGTCGGAGCGAAAAACGTGACCAGGCGTAGTCGGCGTAGTCGCATCGAATCCGCTGTAGCTGACATAAACGATATCCGGATCCGTGCGATCAACTACGATATCGCTACAAAAACGATTGGGCAGTGGCGCGGCCGTGACGTCATTCCAATTTGCCAGCGTGGCGCCTCCATCACTGGACCTCCAAATCTCGCCGGTCGACGTGCCCGCGTAAACGATCATGCTGTCCGATGGTGCAATGGCCACCGCCAGGACGCTACCACCCACCGTTGGACTGGAACTGGTCCAGGTCGTTGCGCCGTTGGTCGTACGAAATACGTTTTGGCGACCAGTGAATAAAATATTCGGACTGGGATGGTCGATCGTAATGGCGCCGATCCACGGGCCGGAACCGGTAAGCCCGCTGGTGGCTAACGACCAACTGTTACCGCCATCGGTGCTTTTGCGAATGTTGTTGTACTGAGTTTCGCCGTACATGGTGTACGGATCCGTGGGATGGAAAACCATAAACCCGCCGTCGGCATTGAATAAATATTCCCATGTCAAACCACCGACCGTGGCGTTGGTCCCCTGATCTTGAGTCCCGCCGCCAATCAGCGTCGGCGTGGCCGGAGAGACGCCCACATCATAAAACTGCGTAATGATCAAACCGTCACTGACTTTGGCCCACGTATTTGCACCGTCGTTTGACAGATAGACTCCGCCATCATTGCCAGCATAAATGGTTTGTGGATTGGCGGGATCAAAGACCATCGCATGTTGGTCTGCATGAAGTCGGTCGCGTTCCGGATCACTACCGCCGGCCACGAGGGTCCACGTTGCGCCCCCATCGATACTTCGTTCCAGCGTGGTTCCCGCCGCAAAAACAATGTCTGGATTCGTGGGATCGACCGCCACGTACGTGCACCAGTATCCGTAAGTCGTGCTGCCGTGATTGCCCTGATTCGACCAGGTCGCTCCTGCGTCCGTCGTTTTGTATATCGTCTGATCGAGTTTTGCGTACACCGTATCCGTGGCGGCCGCGCACAAGGACAACATCACCCGGTTACTGGCTGTTGCCGGCAATCCCCCGGCCAATTTGGTCCACGTTGCTCCGGCATCAACTGATTTGTACACGCCATCGTTTCGAATCCCCGAATACAACACTGCGGAGTCGGCCGGGTTAATCACCACGTCCGTGACATCGCCAGCCTGGATCAAGGTCCAGGTGACGGCGCTGTCGACCGATTTGTACAACCCGCCCGAAAACCCCGCGCAATACAAAATGTTGGTGGCGTTCGGATCAATGATGACCCGTGCGATGTGCCCGTTTGCCATGGTGCCTGTGGCCGACCAGGTGACGCCGCCATCGACGGACTTCAGTACGCCCACTCCTTCGTAGCCCGGCCACCAGGTGGGTTCGCCGGTACCGACGTAAATAACATTTGGGTTGCTCGGATCAATCGCAATGGATCCGACGGCTATGGAATCTTCATATTGCATCAACGGGTACCAGGACTGGCCGGCGTCCGTCGACTTCCACAACCCACCCGAGGCAGCACCGGCGAAAACGGTATTCGCATTGGTTGGGTCCAATGCCAAAGAACGAATGCGGCCATTGATATTTCTGGGGCCGATTTCCACCCAATTGCAAACACCCGGTACGGGCGGGGCAAACCGGGGTTTTTTGCGGGCAGCCGGGCCCCGTAAACCCGGCATCGCGCGAGCCTGCCGCAATGCCCGGCGGTGAGCATTCTCAGGAAAACTGCGAGAAGGATAGGCGCGCTGAATATACCACCAGCGATCCCGTCCACGTACATCTTCGCCTGCCCGCTGAAACAGCTCCGCAAATTCCGGATCGAGCGCTTGCTCTGCTTGCCGGTGGAGCGGGAATTGAGGTGGTTGCGCAAATGTCGTCCATGAAACCAGCTGAACCAAAACTACGACCAAGCCGCCTGTGACAAAAGACCTAAACATGGTAGCTGCCCCCTGTTGTCAACCAAGCTGTCAAAGAAATGTTTGCAAGTCGTCCTCGGTTAAAAGAGACACTCGAGTAATCAGCAAACAATCGACGTAATGATCTCACCGCCACGGCATTCTAGAAATCGTCAAAAGTGCGGGCAATAAAAAAGCAGGAAATCGACGAATGAAGTTATAACGCCGGGTCAATTCATATAAATGATTCCCCAGCGCGGCATTCCCCAGCAATGCTTCGTAACTGTCCACTTCGAGCTTGTCCCGGTTTGACGCCTGGGGCGGAAAATG
>JBFILF010000175.1:0-9986 GCA_041599835.1 Pirellulaceae bacterium | reverse complement strand
GGATTTCAATTGGTGCTCGACGATGGGTCGCAGATACAAGTCGACCATGTGCTGGCCAATGTGGGCTTCTGTGGCGACTTTGAAATGCTGGAATCGCTGCAACTGCACCGCTGTTACGCTTCGGGCGGCCCCATGCGGTGGGCGGCGTCAATTGCAGCTTCGACCGGCGACTGTCTGCAGCAATCTTCGGCCGGCCCCGATGCGCTAGTCACGACGGAGCGGAATTTTTTTATTATCGGATCGAAAACATACGGTCGCGATCCGCGTTTTCTGTTCTCCGTCGGCCTGGAGCAAATTCGAGATGTGTTCAAAACCATCTGTGGCCGCGACACGCTGGATTTATACTCGACCATGCGACCTCACTTGCCTTTGTTGCTCGAAACGTAAACCACCTTGTGATGGCGATGATCCATTCGGCCCCCCAAGTCGAACTGCACCACCTCGATCAGTTGTGGTTCCAGGTTGCTGGCACACGCTGCAATTTAACTTGCCACCACTGCTTTATCAGCTGCAGCCCACACAACCGGTCGTTTGGTTTTTTGACATTGCGGCAGGTGCAACAGTATTTGGAGGAATCCATTCCAATTGGCGTCAAGGAATATTATTTCACTGGCGGCGAGCCGTTTTTGAATCCGGACATGACGGACATCCTGCAAGCCACGCTAAAAATCGGCCCCGCCACGGTGCTCACCAATGGCACCGTGTTCAAAACCGAATGGCTGGAGCGGCTGCAGCGTGCGGCGGCCGCCTCAATTTACAGTCTGGAATTTCGAGTCAGCATCGACGGTTTCACGGCTCACTCCAACGATGCGATCCGGGGCGAGGGAACGTTTGAGCGCGCCTTGCGCGGGATCGGGCAACTGGTCGAACATGGATTTCTGCCCATTATCACCGCGGTTCGAACTTGGGAAATGGAACGGGAACAAGAAGTGATATGCGGTTTTACAGATCTGCTCAATCGCGTTGGATGCCACCGTCCACGGTTAAAAATATTGCCCACGCTGCAAATCGGCGGCGAAGCCAACCGGACTCACGGCTATTCTGAAACTGAGCGCGTCACGCAGGAAATGATGCGTGACTATGACCCAGCACTGCTGGTTTGTAGCCAAAGCCGAATGGTCACTGACCGCGGCGTGCATGTCTGTCCGATTTTGATCGAGTCTTCCGATTCGCTGCTAGGCCAGAATTTGATTGAATCCATGCGCCCCTATTCGTTGCGGCACGGCGCCTGCTTGACGTGTTACCAGTACGGTTCGATTTGCTCCAACGCTACCAGCGCCGAACACGTGAAACCGGCACCCAAGGCAACATTCCAAGCCGTTCGTTTGTCACCTAAATCGGGGCCGGCATGAATCACCAACGTGTGGCTTGCCTGGGTGGTCTGTACAGCAATTATCTGGCACTTCAGTCGGCGCTGTCGGATCTCCAATCGCGGTCGGTGGATGCCGTCTATTGCCTGGGGGACCTCGGTGCATTTGGACCGTATCCCGACCGAATATTTCCGCTTCTGCACGAGCACGGCGTCATCTGCCTGCGTGGGAATTACGACGATTCGATTGGGCACGCGCTGGACGATTGCCAATGCGGCTACACGGACCCCCGCGACAATTACTTTGCCCAAATCAGTTACGACTACACCTTGGCCAACACGAACGACTCGAATCGTGCCTGGTTGCGCCAGTTGCCTGAACAGATCCGATTTCAACTGGGATCGCGTCGGGTGTTGCTGTGCCATGGCAGTCCCCGCAAGGTCAATGAATTCTTGTGGGAATCCACGACCTCCAGCCATTTTTTGACCGCCCTCTGCCAGGAATTTGATTCGGATGTGATCGTCGCCACACACACCGGCATCAAATGGCATCGGCCATTGGACGACCAACGAGACTTTGTGAATGTCGGAGTTTTGGGCCGTCCGGAAAACGACGGAAAGACCAACGTCTGGTACACGATCCTCGACGGCAACGGCGACCGACTGCAAGTGGAATTCGTTCCGGTCGAGTATGATTTTCAGCGACTTGCCGACGAAATGCAGCGTGAAGGTTTGCCCGACGAATTTGTCGAGACAATTTTGACCGGGTGGTGGACGTCGTGTTTAGAAGTACTGCCGAGTAAAGAGCGGTTGGTCGGCGTCTACTAATTCTGTTCGTTCTCAGTAAGCTCGAGCCTGATCAGGTGCAGCGGCGGTCCCGTCACTGCATCAAATGTAACCTGCAACTGACGATCGCTGGCCTGCTGCCGAATCAACTCACAGATTTCGTCGCGGTCGCGATTCCAACCGCGAATTATTAGCCACCCGCCCCGTTGCAGCGTGATGTGATCCCACACCGGCGCAGCAAACCCGGGCCACTGGTAAATGGGATACCCCCGCACCATGCGCTGCTCGCGATTGATTTCATAAAGGCCCGACAGCGGAAACAAATAATACTCGGCAGCTCGCGCGTCGCCGTAAAAATCATCATTGGATCCGAATCGGCGGTCCTCGACGAGATTGGGAAAAATAAAAACGGGTCGCCTATCACGATTGATTTGCCGCGCCACGAATTCCCAGTTCTCAGACCGCTGTTGCGGATATCCGCGCATTTGAATGGACTCGACCAGCACCGGATTGGTGCCCGCCGCCAACAGTACAACGACGGACACGATGATTGATTTTGCCACACCGCTCAATTCGGCAGCCAAGATAATTCCCGTCAACATGATCGTGGCCGTAACGCTGGCGATCGTGAATCGATCTATCGCCAGCGGCGCAAGTTCAACCAGCGAAGATGCCAGAGCGAATAGGGGCACCAGCACCGAACAGGAAAACAACAACGTCCATTCCCACTTCCATGTGACCCGCATTTGCTGTCGACGAGCCAGGATGACCAGCGTCATGGGTAGCACCAGGTAGACGATCCAATTGGCTAACCAGCCGTACCAGTAATCTGCAGGTGACACCACCGAACTCCAATTCGTCCGAAGGGCGGCGATCGACAGCAGATGCCCCAATCCCGGCAGGCAAGCCACGGCAATGATTGCGCTGCTGCGCATCCAAATAATGCCCCGCGGCGTTTTTGCCTGAGGTGACTTTGACATCGCCGTTATCAAAGCATGGCAGCTGATTACCGCGACTTGCATTAACAAGACGAGTACGGTCGTGTAATGCAAATAAAACAGTAGCACGGACGAAATGATCAATTTCAACTGTGGCTGGGGCAGCGCCGGAGTTTTTACGGCCGGGGGCTGAGTCTGGATGGCCGATACCAAGAAGTAAAGTTGCCAAACGAACGCCAGCTGAACCAGCGCGTACGGGCGAGCTTCGGCAGCAAAAAACAACAACGTATCATCGACGGCCGCCAGGGCGATCATCGCGGCGACCGCCAGCGCGGAGCGGGTCCATCGCCACATCACGTAACCCAGTGACGGCAGCACCAGCAGCGAAGCCATTAACGAAACGGAGCGCAGGGCCCATTTGGTCTCGCCGAGCACCTGGTAAAACGGATACACCAGCCAATAGAAAATCGGGCTTTGATTGCCTTGGGTGGCTCGGGACCATACGTCGCCCAGCGAGCCGGAAACACACCAAGCTGTGTGCAGCTCATCCAGCCAGACTGGATCCTGTGCCGAGAAAAGACGCAATACGGCACCGATGCAGATGGTCAACAAAATGCTGGCCGCTAGAACAAGCGACGATGCCCTGGCGGTGCGGGGTGCCGTTTCAGACAACATCACGCCGTTATACCGCTTGCACGCATCATTCACTACAGCGCCGGCCGACCGCGACATCGTGATTTTCAGGCGGACGCGCTATTTCACCGCGATTACCTGGCAAAGTTTTCGGCAATCGATGTTTGATTCATGCCGAGGTTTTTGAGCACTTGCCGCGACTCCAGTGCCTGCCCGTTGCTGGTGCGACTTTGATCGCGAATCACCAACATGGTGTCCACCAGGTCCATACCTTCGGTGCCGTGCGCGCAAATATTCTCAACCGTGCCCAGGTCAATGATCACGACGTCAAATTCATATTTCAACTGGAACACCATGTCACACAGTTCGTTGAGCGCCTTCTCGTGAATCGGTGGTCGATGGCCGGGTCGGGCGGGCATCACGACCAGACCGGTTTCAGCCGAACGGACGAGAATTTCCGACAGCGGAAGGTCCAGCTGAATGGCTTGTCTCCAGCTGATGTTGGGGCGCAGACCCGACTTGACGGTTAATTGCGGGTTCTCAACATCGGCATCGATCAACAGGGTGCGGCGGCCGGTCAAGGCTGCCCAGCGGGCCAGGCAAATGGCGATGGTTGATTTGCCTTCGCGAGGATGTGTGCTGCAGATGCCGATTCGGCAGCGGGTGGGTTGCAAATTCGCCAAAATCGCCTGGCTCATGTCGTCGATCAGAGAGGCATGTTGGCTCAACAGCTGATCAACAATTTGCGGCCAGCGAAACGAGTCCACTTCCCAAGCCGGTTCGATACGCAGGACGCGCGGACCTTGTTCGGTGGTGACGACCGACTGGGCGAGTTCTTCGGCGGCTTGCTGCAGGGCCAAATTATTGCTGGCCACGTTGAGAAAGCCCAAATCGACACTGCCTGTGCTTTCTTGCCAGGCTAAATCGGTGGCCGAGTCCAAAGACGCATGCGCGGCCGGGACGGTATCGAGATGCTGAGATTCAACTCGTACAATCGTCCCGTCGATGTCAAACACATCGACGTTGGAACGGATGGCTGGAGTTGGACCGGTCACCACCTCAAAGCCAGTCGGGGTGATGTGATTTGTCGTTGTCATAACTCACCTGTCAATTTGCAAATTTTCCGGCTGACAGCAGCGGGATTGGTCCCGCGATCTTCAACCAGCGGCGAGCTTGAGTGGAATGACCGAATACCGCCGTTACTGTTCGGGCTTTTGTCTACGTTCATTGGATCGAAGATGAACGATAATGAATACGATTGCTTGCCGTTCAGGATTAGACGTCGATCGACTAAGATAGAAGTCGGTTACGGTTGTTCGGTTCTTGAACCGTCGATAGATTGAGACGTTTATCCGTGTTTTTTGGCTTGCCCGCAGGCGGTTGCGCGGCAAGGATTTCCTGTTCGGTAGAAATTAACACCCCCTGACGACACTGAATTTATGTCGCTCGTCCAAAGCAATAGCGTGACGGATCTGCTGCACGACCGATTGGCCCGTGAAATCCTCGTGCTGGATGGGGCAATGGGGACCATGGTGCAATCGCTGAATCTGGACGAACGTACGATCCGCGGCGATCGCTTTGCCAGTCACCACAAAGACCTGAAAAATTTCGTCGACATCCTCAGCTTGACGCACCCGGATGCGCTAACCGAAATCCATTATCAATACTTGCTGGCCGGCGCGGACATCATCGAAACCAATACGTTTGGCGCCAGTCCGATTGGCATGGAGGATTTCGAGCTGCCCCGGGAGTTGGTGCGGGAGATCAATTTTGCGGCCGTCCAATGCGCGCGGAACGCCATCGAGCGGGTATCCCGCCTGTCAGACCAGCCGCAACGGTTTTTGGCGGGATCCATCGGACCCACCACCAAGCAAACCGCGATTTCCACCAAGGTCGACGATCCGGCGTTTCGCGAAGTGACCTTTGATGAAATGCAACAATCGTATTACGAACAGGTGGCGGCCCTGGTCGACGCCGGCGTCGATGTGTTGCTACCCGAAACGGTGATCGACACGTTGAATCTGAAAGCCTGCCTGTTTGCCATTTCCAGGTATTTCGAGGAAACGGGCCAGCAGATTCCCGTGATGATCTCGGGGACGTTTGACCGTTCGGGAGCCACCTTTGTCAGCGGGCAGGAGGTCGAAGCGTTTTGGAACGCCGTGTCGCACTTCCCGGCACTCAGCGTGGGCGTCAACTGCGCCCTGGGCCCGGAAGCCATGCGCCCCTTTGTCGAAGAACTTGCCCGCATCGCTCCGATCTACACCAGTTGCCACCCGAACGCGGGACTGCCCAACGAAATGGGGGAATATGACATGGCGCCCGACCGCATGGCGCGGCTGGTCGGCGAGTTTGCCGAAAACGGGTGGGTTAATATCGTCGGTGGCTGTTGCGGTACCGGGCCGGAACACATCCGCGCGATTTCAGAAACGGTCTACGGACTGGAACCGCGCCGCGCGCCGAAAGTATCATCTTGGACGCGTCTCAGTGGCACCCGTGCCATGACGTTGCGGCCCGATTCCAATTTTCTGATGATCGGCGAGCGGACCAATGTGACGGGTTCGCGGCGCTTCGCCCGGCTGATCCGCGACGGAAATTTCGAAGAGGCCATCGAAGTCGCGCGGCAACAGGTGGCCAACGGCGCCGGCGTGATCGACGTCAATATGGATGACGCGCTGCTGGACGGCCCGGACGCCATGACGCACTTTTTGCGGTTGATCGCCGGCGAGTCGGATGTCAGCCGCGTGCCGGTGATGATCGACAGCTCCAAGTGGAGTGTGATCGAGGCGGGGCTCAAAAATGTCCAGGGCAAGGCGATCGTCAATTCCATCAGTTTGAAAGACGGCGAACAAGAATTCCTGAAGCGTGCCCGATTGTGCCGCCAATACGGCGCGGCCGTAGTCGTGATGGCATTTGACGAGCAGGGCCAAGCCGTCGACATCGACGACAAAGTTCGGATCTGCCAGCGGGCCTACGGGCTGCTGACGGAGCAAATCGGATTTCCGCCGCAGGACATTATTTTTGATCCGAATATTCTGACCGTGGCGACGGGAATTGCCGAGCATGACAACTACGCGGTGAATTTCATTGAAGCCACGCGCCGGATCAAGCAAATCTGTCCGGGCGCCAAGGTGAGCGGCGGATTAAGCAATATTTCTTTTTCGTTTCGCGGAAACGACGTGGTTCGCGAAGCAATGCATTCGGCGTTCTTGTATCACGCGATTCGTGCCGGCTTGGATATGGCCATCGTCAATGCCGGACAACTGGCTATTTACGAAGAGATTCCCGCCAATCTGCTGGAAGCGGTTGAGGATGTCCTGCTAAATCGCCGTGCCGACGCGACGGATCGACTGCTGGAATTGGCGGAAACCGTCAAAGGTTCGACCAGGCGGTCCAATCACGAAGATTTGTCGTGGCGCGAGAATTCCGTGGAAGAGCGAATTTCGCACGCCTTGGTCAGCGGCATCGACAAGTACATTGTGGCCGACGTCGAGGAAGCCCGGCAGTCTTACGAGCGTTGCTTGCAAATCATCGAGGGACCGATGATGCATGGCATGAGCATCGTCGGCGATTTGTTCGGCGCCGGGAAAATGTTTCTGCCTCAAGTCGTCAAATCGGCCCGCGTGATGAAAAAAGGCGTGGCCCATTTGTTGCCGTTCATGGAAGAAGAAAAACAACGGCTGGGATTGGACTCCAAACAAAACCAAGGAACGATCTTGCTGGCCACCGTCAAGGGCGACGTGCACGACATCGGGAAGAACATCGTCGGCGTGGTACTGGGCTGCAATAACTACCACATAATTGACCTGGGTGTGATGGTGCATGCCGAGACGATTTTGGAAACCGCCGTCGAACAAGATGTGGACATTATCGGGTTGTCCGGGCTGATCACGCCGAGTTTGGACGAAATGGTTCACGTGGCCCGTGAGATGAAACGCCGCGGGATGAAAATTCCGCTGTTGATCGGCGGCGCGACGACCAGTGACAAACACACCGCGGTCAAAATCGCTCCCGAGTACGATCGCGCCGTCGTTCATGTGCTGGACGCGTCGCGAAGCGTGGGCGTCGTCGACCGGCTGAACAAACCCGAAGCGCGAAAACAATTCGAACAGGACAACCGCGCGCTGCAGGCTCGGTTGGTGGAAGCTTACGAGCAGCGGGACATGGAACTGGCCAGCTACGAGTATGCCCTGCAACATCGATACCCTACTGACTGGTCCACGGTGCAAATCGACCAGCCGTCATTTACAGGCATCAAAACGCTAAACGAGTTTCCGCTGGCCGAAATCGCTCGCTATATCGATTGGTCGCCGTTTTTCATGACCTGGGAATTGAAAGGAAAATATCCGGCGATTTTCGACGACCCAAGCGTGGGGGCGGTGGCCCGCGAATTGTATGAAAATGCCCGGGGTATGCTGGAGGACTTGATCTCCAACAAACGCCTCACGGCGTGCGGCGTCTACGGTTTCTGGCCGGCCGCCAGCGATGGTGACGACGTGATCGTCTACAACGATGATTCGCGAAGCAAAGAACTCGCTCGATTCCACATGCTGCGTCAACAGTGGCGTCGCAAAGGCCAACAACATTTTCGGTCTCTGGCCGATTACATCGCGCCCGTGGACAGCGGCCGCGCCGATTACATCGGTGGGTTTGCCGTCACGGCCGGCATTGAGGTCGATCAGATCGCCGCCCAATTCGAAGACGATCACGACGATTACAATTCGATCATGATTAAAGCGCTGGCCGACCGGTTGGCGGAGGCTTTTGCTGAGCTGTTGCACCAGCGGGCCCGCGCCGACTGGGGTTATGGCGGCGATGAAAACCTTTCGTATGAAGAACTGTTGAAAGAGAAATACCGGGGGATTCGTCCGGCACCGGGTTACCCGGCCTGTCCCGACCACACGCAAAAGAAAACGTTGTGGAAAATCCTCGATGCACAGCATCACACCGGTATCTACTTGACAGAATCCTATGCGATGTGGCCCGGTTCCAGCGTGTGCGGACTGTATTTCGGGCATCCCAAGTGCCGTTATTTTGCCATCAATCGCATCGATCGCGACCAGCTCGAAAATTATGCTCAGCGAAAGGGCATGAGCGTTGACGAAGTCGAGCACTGGCTGGCGCCGATTCTCAAGTAAAAACTGGCGAACTGACTTTTGGCAATCGGCGGCGCCAGGTTTTGGTAGGCGGCCCGCACGCGACAACGATGACCGTCCCTTGGCTTCGTTGCGCGAAGCGGCGATAATGCGGTGGATTCGTGTCAGGATCGTTGCCCAAGCAACCCAAAGGATTTTGATCAGACGGAGTGAACCATGGATAAACCAAAATGCGCCGGTACCGCGCCAATTGCCTGTGATTTAGAAGCCGGCAAAAAGTACGCTTGGTGCAGTTGCGGGATGTCAAACAACCAGCCGTTTTGCGATGGATCGCACCGCGAAACGGGATTTACGCCGGTGGTGTTTCAAGCTGAAAACTCGGAAACCGTGTATTTTTGTCTGTGCAAACAAACCGGAAACCAACCGCGTTGCGATGGCACCCATAACAGCATCGCAGCCGCCGGCAACGATTGAATCAACTTCGATCAGCCAAACGTGACATAACAAAACTAAATCGCCGCGAAGAACCTTGTAGCTATGAGCCAGACGCAAATACGAGCCGCCCAATCGGGCCAGATCACGCCAGAAATGCAATTTGTCGCCGACCGGGAAAGTCTGGCCGCGGATTTGGTGCGTGACGAAGTGGCCGCCGGACGCATGGTCATTCCGGCCAACAAAGTGCACCTGTCAAAGAAACTCGAGCCGATGTGCATCGGCGTGGCCTCCAAATGCAAAATTAATGCCAACATCGGAAACAGCGCCGTGACCAGCGATATCGACGGTGAACTGGAAAAACTGCACACGGCCGTGCATTTTGGCGCCGATACGGTTATGGACCTGTCCACCGGCAAGAACATCGATGACATCCGCGCCGCAATCATCGATGTCTCGCCAGTGCCGATCGGCACCGTGCCGATCTATCAAATGCTGGAAGAGTTGGGCGGAAACATCGAAGACATGCGGCCCCAACATTTTCTGGACATGGTCGATCATCAGGCCAAACAGGGTGTCGATTACATGACGATCCATTGCGGCGTGATGCTGGAGCATTTGCACCTTACCACGCGGCGGGTGACCGGCATCGTTTCGCGCGGCGGATCACTGATCGCCAAGTGGATGATGGCGCACCAAAAACAAAATCCGCTGTACGAACACTTTGACGACTTGTGCGACATCATGCGGCAGTTCGACGTCACTTGGAGCTTGGGCGACGGCCTGCGTCCAGGC
>JBFILF010000174.1:0-10012 GCA_041599835.1 Pirellulaceae bacterium | reverse complement strand
TGGTGCATAAACAGTTGGTCATCCAGCTGGACCAATTCGCCCTGATCCCGCGCCAGCTGGACAAGTTGTGGCACGGATTGACGATTTTTGACGATTTCCTTTTGCAATTCTTTTACCGACGGCGGTGCCATATCGGCGGACTTGTAACGTTGCACAATATCTGCCAGCAGTTTTTTTTCGCCGGCCGAAAGCGATGGTCCGTACCCCTCCAGCGCATACAGCTTTCCCAGCCGCTGAACCGATTTGTCCTGAATCAATTGCTGCAGCACGAACTCAAATAATTCCTTGGTCTTCAGATAAAGAAAGTGATTCTCGATTTCCTGTTGCGCAAATCCGCTGGCTAAAGGGTTTTGTTCGTGCATGCGCTGCAAGCATCGACGGATTTGATCGCCCAATTGAGCACCGCGCAACGCGTGAATGTACATCGTCTTTTGCGGCGATAACCGAAATGCGACGAGATCTCCAGCGGCCACCAGCGATTCAATTGCTTCAGCCGGGCCGGACACCCCGACGATTCGCGTCAATTCAGCCAACTGCGTATTGTAAATCGGCTTAAAGTAGACGGCGGCTGCCGCCCGTTGTTGCTCGTCCCGGTCAGTCAATTGGTTAACCATTTCAATGTCGGCGGAGCGGCCCGCGTCCAATCGAGACGCATTGGGATGTGCGATCCGCCCGCCGCCAATCGTTTCCACCGGTGATTCAGAGCGAATCACAAACGGTTGGTTCCAAACCGATACTACCGGCTCCGCCAGAAAGACCTGGGCCCAACCCGATCGACCGGGCTCCAGTTTTTTATCGCCCAACAAGCGCACATTCGCCATCGATTCGGCAGTGCCAACGTGAAAACGAATCCGTTGGCGATCTTTGACACCGCGGCTGGCACCTTCGACCATCTGAAGACTTACCGTTAGAATCCGCGACGGCAACAAGTGCCCGATGCTTGACAACTCCTGGCCACGGTGGATTTCGCCGTGATGCACGCCGACCAGGTTGATCGCGCCTCGTTGACCGCGCGACAGCTGCTCCACGGTCCGGTCGTGATTTTGAATTTCACGAACTCGCACCTTGACAGCCCCCGGCTGAATTTCCAGCTGGTCGCCAATGTTGATGCGGCCGCTTGAAACGCTGCCCGTGACCACGGTGCCGTGCCCTTCGATGGTGAAAACCCGATCAATCGCCATGCGAAATGGCGCGTCCTGGACGGCTTGCTGGCGAGTCGACTGGGCGTGATGGGCGGCGTCCAGCAAGGCAGTTTTCAAATCGTCAATGCCAGCGCCCGATACCACACTCGTCCTGACGATCGGCACATTTTCAAGAAATGTTCCTTTGACTTGTTCCCGCACCTCATCCGTTACCAGATCCAGCCAGTCGGTCTCCACCAAATCGCACTTGGTCAATGCAATCACGCCGGCCGGTAGATCCAACAGCCGCAAAATATCCAGATGTTCGAGCGTCTGACGTTTAACGGAATCGTCGGCCGCAACGACCAACAACACCAGATCCATTCCCGTAGCGCCCGACAACATTTGCCGCACAAACTTTTCGTGTCCCGGCACATCGACGATCCCCAACCGGAATTCGCCGATTTCCAGCACGGCGTATCCCAATTCGATCGTGATCCCGCGTTTCTTTTCTTCCGGCAATCGGTCCGTGTCCGTGCCCGTCAAGGCGCGGATCAGCGACGTTTTTCCATGATCGATATGACCGGCCGTTCCCAGAATCAGATTCTTCGTCATGGCGTTATTTTACGCCGCAACGAGGTGATGGCTAGAATCGGTGCGTTGGCACGTCGCCCGGCCGCTGGGACATTCGATAGTTGGGCCTCAACGGCGGCAGTTCTTGCTTGGGCTTGCTGAGAAACGGCCAACTAAACAGTGCGCTTGACTTTTCGAGAGCGGGGTTCCACCAGGAATTGTTGATGGACTGGCCGGTCGATTCCAAACGTTTTCGTGTCGTGCCCAACAAATCGCGGGTGTCCATGGTCAAATCGGATATGCCGTGTCCAGCCTGCATCCAGAATTGGCGAGATTTGTCGTTCAACGAACCCAGCCAGTTTTTTTGTTGGCTAGCCGGCTGAAACAAACCGAACATGGGTCGAGCCGGCAACAACCGATTCGGGGCCGCAGCCTGGTCGGTCAGCCGAAACGGTTTGACCGGTTCCGCTTGGGATTTGAACGGCAACAGCGACGGCAACTTGAGCTTTTGCCCGTGGGCGGGTTGAATCAACGGCAAAACAACAATCACCGCTAACGTATAAGCAATCCATCGCAGCATTTTCTGTAGTCTCCGAACGGACGAAATGGGCGGCAGAGTATTCCAAATCGAACTGCTCGCGTCCATATCTTTATTCCTGATCGGCGATTGCTCGCCGGCGGTTGAGCTTATGATCCCGAGGCGATACGGTAACCCAACGGAACGGCCGGGCTAAATGCATATGGGTGGTCCACCGGCGACGCTTGGATTCTCGATGGCGAAACTCCGTCCCGGGCCAAGTCCCGCCAGTCTGCCTGGCTTTTCCACCATCCCATTTACTGGCGCAACTGGAAATATCAATGAACAAGCCGTTTGCTGACAAAACAATTGGATTTGCGGGCGCCGGCCGCATGGCCCAAGCTCTCAGCGCCGGGTTCGTCAAAGCCGGATTGATTCCAGAATCCTCGATTTACTTTTTTGACCCCGATCCGCAAGCAGCCGAAAAATTTCAAAACGCCTTGTCGACCGCGCACCGCGCAACCTCGAATGATGAAATGGTCTCGTCCGTTGGCATCGTTTACCTGGCGGTCAAACCACAGTATATGGCGAAAGTGCTGGACGAAATCCAACCCCGGATTACCCAGGATCATCTAGTCGTTTCCGTGGCGGCTGGCATTCCCATTGCTCACATGCAACATCGATTGAAAACAGATCGCATCGTGCGCGTTATGCCCAACACGCCCTGTCTGATCGGCGAAGGAGTTTCGGCGATCGCCGCCGGCAGTGGCGCGAAAAACGAGGATCGTTTGCTCGTCGAGAAACTACAGTCGTCGGTGGGCATAGCCATGCCCGTGAGTGAAGACCAGATGGATGCAGTGACCGGCCTGTCGGGCTCGGGCCCGGCTTACGTGTTCACGATGATAGAGGCGCTGGCCAGTGGCGGCGTGATGATGGGACTGTCGTTGGACGTGGCATTATCATTGGCCACGCAAACCGTCTATGGCGCGGCGGCGCTGGTCAAACAGACCGGGCAACATCCATCGGTACTACGGGATCAGGTTACTAGCCCGGGGGGCACAACCATTCACGGTTTGCAGGCTTTGGAAGCCGGCGGTGTGCGCGCAGGTTTGATCGAAGCGGTCCGCGCGGCCACGATTCGAGCCTCCGAACTTTCGAAACTCGTCTCATGACACGCCCGCCCAATTGGCATATCCTAAATGTGAAAACTGTATTAATGGCTTAATGACTGGGATTGAGTTGGAAAACCGGTTACATTGAGCGAGTCGGCTGTTGGATACAAAGCTAAATCCGGGAACTGAAAAGTGTCATTGTTCAGCGACGGCAATTACCAATATCGGGAAACTTATTTTGTGTTGTTCCCGAAAGAAAACTGCCCGAAACCGGAAGAGCTGCAGAAGGTGTTGGCGGATTTAGGGCCTCGCTACGAAACGGTCGATGTCAAAATGCGGGACGGCGATTTGGAGTCGCTGACGGTTAAATCGCCCAATGATTTCTCGGCGATGGATATCACGTATACCGAAGGCGAAGACGTGGCCACGCAAATCGAAACGTTGCAGGAAGAAATGCGGAAAATGACCTTGTCCGGCGACGACATCAAGAAACTGGGCCGCCTCAAGCAATGTGACGCACGATTCGACATTTTTCATTTTGAGGAAGTCGCCACGGCCACCTCGGATGACGAGTATCTTGACCCCGGCGGCCTGTTAATTGTATTGCAGGCACTGGCCAAACTATGCGACGGTGTATCTCTGGACCCGCAATCTCAAACGCTGCTGTAGATCGGCGGGCTCTCGTAACGACGCGATAAGCCGTTACCGCTTAGTCGTCCACACGTTTCTATAATCAACGATATGCAAGCCAAAGAAATAAAAAACGGCGCGATCGTCGTTTTCAACGACCAGCCGGTCATGATCGAGTCAATATCGGTGCAAAGTCCGTCGGCCCGCGGTGCCGCGACGCTGTACAAGTTCCGCGGGAGAAATGTCGTTACCCGCCAAAAGGTGGACATCACGCTGAAAGGCACCGAATCGCTGGACCAGGCAGATTTTCAGAAACGTTCTGTTAACGTCATGTACTGCGACGCGACGCATATGCACTTGATGGACCAAACCGATTACCACCAGTACAGCATCGCGTTGGACGATGTCCGGAACGAGCAGCAATACATGACGGACGGGCTGGAAGGCGTCATGGCCCTGATTTACAACGACGAATGCGTGGGCATTCAAATTCCCGCATCGGTGGAACTGGTAGTCACCGAATGCGATCCGGGAGTCAAAGGCAACTCGGCCACCAGCCGCACCAAGCCGGCCACGCTGGAAACTGGATTGGTGGTGCAGGTGCCGGAGTACCTCAAGCAGGGCGAACGGATCAAAGTCGACACGCGCACCGGCGAATTCTTGTCCCGCGCCTAACACGCCGGCCGTTTCGCGCGCTAATCCCTGCCGCTCACACAGTACAAAAACTTTTGCGAGCGGATAAACAGATCTCCGTCGCTGATGGCCGGTGAAGCGCTAAAGTCTGAATAGTCCGATTCAAACTGGTTCTGAGCAATCTCGAACAATTCATCGCCCAGTCGAAACACATAGGCGTGGCCGGACTTCGTGACGTAATACAGCTTGTCGCCAGCGATCACCGGCGATGAAAACGTATCGGCGCGGCTGGCCCGACGCTCTTCCACAGTTTCCGTGCGGGGCTCGCTGGCTCGATTCCGCGACAGCATTTTGCCGTCGGTCGTCCGCAACACAAACCCCATCCCCTGGTTAACCCAATACAGGCGTTGGCCTTGAACAAGCGGAGTGCTAATGCGGTTCAATGTCATGGTCCGCCACTTTCGGTGAGTTTTCGTGATGTCACCGATCCCGCCGGATTTTACGGCACAGCCATACGAAGTGCGTCCTCCGATCAAGTAGATCAGCTCGCCGTCAAACAACGGCCCTTCGCAAGCAACCTCGCCGCCCCATGTATGGCAGTTCCAAATCTGCTCGCCGGTTTTTGCATCCAATCCCAATAACTGCGCGGGCACCGGTATCACCAGGTCGGTTCGCTCGTCATTAATCGGAACCAGAATGGGCGTTGCCTTGGTGCCGACCAGCCTGTCGGTTTCATGCCGCCATGCTTCGTCTCCCGTTTCCTTGTCGAGCGCCACGATCGATTCGGATTCGCACGCCGCAGTGATAATCACCAGGTTCTCAAATACAATTGGGCTGGAAGCGGAACCGTAATCGGTTGGATCATTGCCCGTGCCGACGCTCGTATCCCATAAACGATTGCCATCCAGATCGAATGCGTACACGCCGGACTGGCCGAAAAAGGCGAATACGGATTGGCCATCAGACACGGGGGTGTGCGTCGCATAGCCATGCGTCCGGTTAATTGGCCGTTCGGTCGGGACTGCCGCAACTTCCCGCGACCAAATAGGTCGGCCCGTTCGTCGATCGATACAGACGAGGTGGCGTTTCAAATCGTTTTGGTCGCCGGGGTTTTGGACCTCCAAGCCGTAACCGCTCCAGTAAGTGATAAAGACGCGGTCACCCACAACAACGGGGCTGGACAAACCACGCCCTGGAATGGGGAATTTCCATCTGAGATTCTCGCGCTCGCTCCACCGGTCCGGTGGTTGTTTGGAATCATCACTGATTCCCGAACCATTGGGGCCTCGAAACCGCAGCCAATCAGCAGCCATCGATCCAGAGACGTCGAAAACACAAAATGTGGCCGCCAGCGTAAACAGAAATAATCGGTACATGTTATGTATTGCCCTTTGCTCACTCGCCGGAGTCGTGCCGGTCGTGAAAGCCCCTCGATAAACAGCGTAACTTTTTTTACGACCATTGTCCCGTTGGTGTTCGGGGCGGATGTGCAAATTGACCCGTCCACCGGCGGGGAGAATGTCGCCGCAGCCGTCGTCGCCCCACGGACGAAGCCGACGATTTCCACTGCCAACAGGAGAAATCGCCCATGGGTCAGATGCGGGCGGGCTAGGACATAAATGATGTGGCAACGGCCAGCGAACCGAGGTGCACTTAATCTTTCCTGTTTCGACTTTTACTGCTACCTGGATTCTTTCTGCCGCGCTTTCGCCGTTTCACAGCGTCGCGCAACAGGAATTCAATTTGCCCATTGACGCTTCGCATTTCCTGGTCAGCCCAGGATTTCAGCTCGCGGAACAATTCCGGTGAAATCCGTAACGGAAATGATTTTCGCTTGTTTGACATTGCTGGTTATTGTGCAGGCAAAATAATGCAATGGAGCAAGGCCGCAGCGACCAAGCTCCATTGATGGGGTTCGTTTTTAAGCGACTAGCCATAGAGTGTGCCTGTATTGAGAACCGGCTGGGCTTCGGATTCGCTGCACAGCACGACTAGCAAATTGCTGATCATGGCTGCCTTACGTTCTTCGTCGAGTTGTACGACGTTGCCCTGTTCCAGTTCGGTCAGCGCCATGTCGACCATCGAGACAGCGCCGTGAACAATACGTTGTCTCGCTGCAATGATCGCGTCGGCCTGCTGACGTTTGAGCATGGCGCTGGCAATTTCCGGTGCATACGCCAAATGTGAAATGCGAGCCTCTTCGACTTCCACGCCAGCTTTGGCCAGACGGGCTTGCACCGCATTCTGCAATGCGGTGGAAACAGAATCGACCCCGCACCGCAAAGTCGTTTCACCTTCTTCGCCGTGATCGTAGGCATAGTCATTGGCCAGCTGACGCAGGGCCGCTTCGCTCTGCACTTCGACGTATTCTTCGTAGCTGTCGACGTCAAAGCTGGCTTGGGCCGAATCGCTGACGCGCCACACCACAACGGCACCAATCTCGATCGGATTGCCTTGCTTGTCATTCACCTTGAGCGTCGGGGTGTTGAAATTTCGCGAACGCATCGAAAGGCGCGGCTTGGTATTGAACGGGTTGGTCCAGTGAAATCCGCTTTCCCGCACTGTGCCGACGTATTTGCCGAACAGGATTAAGACCCGAGCTGCATTTGGTTGCAACGTGAAAAACCCGTTGCACATAACCGAGGCGACCAGGATCGTCAAAACTCCGAACACCAGCGTGGCGATGTGGAACCATCTGAGCTGGTTTTCGTCGATTGCCGCTACCGTAATGAAGTAGGCAATCATGGCGGTAGCAGCCAGAAACAAGCCAATCGTCAGGGCCAGCATGGGCCAGCCGCTTTGGACCGCAATCTGATTTTCTTTGCTGTATTGGTTCATGGTTTTTCCCTTGCGTCAATCGTTTTGCACGCCCCCGCCTCGGCCCGACCGACGGCGAACACGGCATCAATGTGATATCATATTGGTATCTTCGCTAGGGCCCGCTGATACTTGGCAAAAATCCCTCAGAATCATCGGTCCCTGCCTCGACGCTGGCCAACCGGGTGAATGCGCCGATGGTATGCGGGCTGCTCCCCAATTCCGCATCACCTGTGCTTGGCGCGCCGAAATGCGCAACTATCCGTTTGCAAATCTCCGCCGGACCAGATCAATCGGCGACCCAACCAGAACAGAATCTGATCCCACAGAATTAGCGAAGATTGGCTTGCATGGGTATTTCGATCGGCTCCCCACGCAATTCAAGATACTTGTCCCGCTGTTCCTCCGTGATGTTTGTCAGCAAAACATCGATCAAACGGCGATTGTATTCTTGAATCAATGTGGTTTGGATCGCCTCTTGATCCGTCCCCGTAAAGAATTCGCCGGCTTCGACCAGTTTCTGTTTTTCATCACGAAATACCTTTTGAAACTCGGCTCCGGCCTGCCGCAGCTCCGTCTTCTGCTCGTCGGTAATTTCCAACAACTCGCTAATCGGTCCGCTCAAAAATGCACTTGCGCCAAACGCCTGAACGCGCAATTGTTTTAGTCGAACCAGCTGTTCTTCCGATAGAATCGTGGCAATTTCCTGCTCTTGTTTTTCGTCCGCCTCAGCAAAATATGCTTTGAGTTGCCGGTCGACGACTTTTTGCTCGGCCGATGACAGCTGGTTGTAGGTGATACCGCGCGTAAGATTGCGTCTTACGTGATTCTCTTCATCCCGCACTCGTGCGATTAGATTTTCGCAGGATTCAATTTGTTCGTCGGTGAGTTGTAGCTCAACGCGACTTTCATTGAGGTTGAGCACTCGAAGCAGCTGAGCTTGCGCCGTATTGGGCATCAGGAAAAAACACAAATAGACACCAGCGACAATAATGAATTTGTTAAATTCGTGCATGATTGTTCGCGAATTTGTTGAGACAGAACCGATAGTCGACAGAACCGATACTCAATTAAATTCAGTTTAACGACAAACCAGATCCAGTCAAAGCAAAATCTCAACGGTCCGGCGACAACATTTTTCCAGCCGGACTGGCATCGAATTGGCGTCGGAATGCTGCGGTTTATGCTGGTGCGCTACTCTGCAGCTGCCCGGGCGCAAGCAATGTGTTATGCCGGAGTGGTTGCGTTGAATTTATCGAGGCGATCAGGCTCAGTTCGTGAATGCGATAAGCCCGATCTTGGGTTTGGCTGGAACGATGCAGCAGATATTCGATCCGCTTGTAGCGGTTGTTCCATCTGAGATCTCGAACGCGTCCGACGAACGGCACCGTCTTGCCCATTCTGGATTTGACTTCGACATAATCGCCGATATCCAGTCCTTCGTATTCGACTTGCAACCACAATGTGGGCCGAATTCGAAACGAGATGCCACCGTATATGACCCGCACGTATTCGTCATTATGATCTTCGCGGCGAAATACGCGATTGCCCGGCACCAATTGCCGTACCATCCCCACGTCAAACGGGTGAATCCAGCCTTCACCGTTTTCTGGCCACCACCGAAACACTCCGTAAATCGGCGGTCGCTTCAACGGCCTGTCAAAAAACTCATTCGCCATAAGCCAATTTTGTTCATTACTGATCATAACAATGACGGCAATCCACCCGTACCATGGTCAATTCGCGGAACGCATACGCAGTATGGTTCGCAAATTAGATAATTGACCGCCGCTGCCCGCGAGTCAACCGTCTGGTTGTTCAAAAACACCGCTTCGACGCTGACGTAACTGTTCCAAGTATTCTTGCAATCGATCCATTTCCGGCGTCGCATCAGAAGAATCGGACGGGTCCGGCGGCTCGGGTTGGTCAGAAGTCTTCGAATAGGGCAGAGACTTTGATTTCGTTGATGAGCGTGAAACGCGTGGCCGGTCCAAAATGTACATCACATCGCGCTGAGCGCGTTGATCGCGCAACAATCCAACATCCAATCGCCCGTCCACGACCCCGTCTAGGCGATCCAATTCAGACATTGCCGAGCGCAAATCTGCGCGCGATACCACTCGCTGTTTGTCCAGTTTCTCCAGCAACGATCCCAGGACAAGAGCGACAAACCCAAGATTTTCTTCCAGTTCGCTGACGCGCGATTCAACATCGTCAGCGGCGCGGCCTCGACGCTCCCGATCGCGGCGATTTTGCTCGGCCACGCGACGCATTTGGGTCGCTTGCGATTGATCGGGAAAAAACCAGTCAAAAAGACTCATATTCAATTTTCCTATGTGGGTTTGTTTTGAAAGGGATGAATTCTTTGTAACAAAAGCGGCCGATGGTGGCGACAAGCAAATGATAAACCAATGTTTTTAACGGACGAACGGCCGTGGCCGGTGATTGCCGGGATCCCGGAATGAGGCGACGAAGGGGCTAAATCGTGTCGGCCCTTCGGGCCTATTTGAGATTTGTCCCACTCCCCGACCTGACGGTCGGGGCTGTGTATGCCGGAAGCACCGCGACCTGACGGTCGGCGCCATTGAATGCCGCCGTTTGCGCGACTT
>JBFILF010000173.1:0-10032 GCA_041599835.1 Pirellulaceae bacterium | reverse complement strand
GCCGCGCCGCCGTCCTGGAGCGACGCAACGCGCAATCGATGGCCGCCAACACGATAGCGGTCATTGACGACGTGTTGCGCTAGTTACCAGCAGGCCATGCAAGCAAGTGGATCTGGTCGCTCAGCGACGCCACGCGACCCGACAAATTTATTCGCTGGCAGGGGATTCGCGTCGCCTATTTGCTACCGTGTGACGCCCATACCGACGGCGAAGCCGTACAAGCCAAAGTCGGAATTGGTATCGATTGCCGAATCGCCGTTCAGCCACGACTGGTTTTCAACGGCACATCGCACATAAACGCGCCGGCATTCGGCCACCTGCAAGTTCCATTGCAGCGCCAGGTATACGTCAAACACGGTTAGCGGTTCGAGCTTGCCGAACTGTTGATAATGCAACACGCCGTTGCACGTATACGTCTGATCGCGGCGGCCCGCCAACAACGAAGCAAACAGCCCGGATTGAAGTTCCAAGCAAGTGCCGCGAATCGGCCGAAAGTATTCCACGCCCACTTTCGGACCCAGCGCGTCCAAGTCGTTGACGCCACGGACTTCGGTTCGTCCAAAAGTTGGATCATTGATATCGGCAATCAGCCGATGACGCAGCGAGACGTATCGCACGCCGATTTGGCCCCGCAAGCGTGACACGGGGTTTCGTTGGTCTTTGTACAGCATCAACTCCGACGAGAGCAATTTCAGTTGTTCCCGCACATTAATTTGCGCGCCCGCCGTGTTCGCGTCAAAGCTCAACGTGCGAAATGGCGAACCAACATCCAGCGTCATGGTGGCCATCGATGTTCCGTCACTGGTGAACGATGCCAGGCTGGAAAACTCGTTCAACCGCCAGCCCGACAGTTTGATTCCCGTTTCCATGTTGGTTTGAAACCCGCCATAAAACCTGGGGGTCACGTCAAACCCGAAATCTGCATGAGTAGCAGAATCAAAGGCCGGACTTCGCGTGACGAAAACCTGGTTGGATTGAAAGACCGGTTCAAAAAACATCAGGTCGACACCGGCAAACCAAAATCCGTTTCGCAACGTTGCCCTGACCGACTCGTAACCCTCCACGCGACCGTAAGGTCCACGTTCCGGCGGCGATGTGGCAAACTGGCGCCACAACTCGTCTCGCGTCATGTGAGCCGGCGGCAGCGAACGATCGATGAAGCTGGTCGACCGCGAACTCACAGCGTCAGTGGTTTTGGTATTACCGTCGCCGAACAACGGGTAGGAAGCACCGTCTTGCGAAATCGGACGAGCGTCTGCGGCCGATGGCGGCGCCGGAATGCCGACAGTCTCATTCCGCTGATCAGGTAACGCCAGCGACGTCTCTTCAGTCGATCCGTCATGATTGGGTGGACTCGGCCACGGACTGATGAATGTTTGAGCTGCAACCGGCGAGCAGCTATTGGCCAAAAAAATGCACAGCGCGCCGGCGATGGCGGCCGCCAGTTTTAGATTGAGCGTATGCCGATTCATGGTTTCGAGCGCAAACAGACACAGTAGGCGCGTACCGCAAAGTGGAAGCGCGTTTTAAATGGATCGACCCGAAAACGCCGAATTAACAGTAATCGTCGAAAAATGGTCGTGGCTTCCCTGACCGAAAACCCTTCGACAATCGGAACAGATTACCAACCAATGGCCCGCATCAGGTTGTGGGAGCAACCGTGCCCAAGGTTGTTGAGTCATCCTGGGCGGATTCGAGATGCAACTGGGCTTCTTCCATCCACGGGCTGTGCGGCGCCAACTCGACAAACCGCCGCCAGTGCGATTTTGCTTGCAATGCTTCACCCACGGCATCCAGCGCGCGGGCTAAATGAAAATGCACGTCCGGGTAGTCGTCGTGAATTTCCAACGCGCCTTGGAAGGTGGCAACCGCCAGGTGCAGTTGGCCCAACTCGACCAGCACACATCCCAGACTGGCCCGCGCTTCGACCAGGTTTTCGTCCAGTTCGATGGCAGTGAAAAATCGCTCCCGCGCTGCCTGTAGTTCGCCGGATTGATAAAGCAATTCGGCCAGTCGAAAACAGCTTTCCGCCCTGGGGCCGAACGCCAGTTGCAGCGAACGGTAAACTTCGATCGCCGCTTCGATTTCGTCGTGATCCTCCAGTTGTTCCGCCAACTGCAGGTATTGCATGGGAGTGCTCAGCGGTGCTTGCCCGTTTGAATCCTGTTGGGGCAAATTGCCCATCAACAAAGGCCGCGTGGCTTGAGGCGCGCTAACCGCGTCTGCCGTGTCCTGGTCACCTGGATCAAAGTTAATGCGAATCTGGCCGTTGGGTTCGATAAATCCCTGTTGACGGCGCAAAAGAAGTTGCTGACCCTCCAGTTGAAACGTCCAGTCGGCCAGGGGTCGCCGGTTTGGGGCAGCCCAATGAGAAACCCGCCGTAACTCCTTTTCAAGCGATTGGATCGAAATGCCCGATGCAGACAGCCGACCGAGCTGTCTGGCGATCGCCGTCTCCTGGAAATCGAAATAGTGCAGCTTTTTGATTTGTTGGGTGGACCGGATCAAACCTCGGCGATGCCAGCGGCGAGCCGTGGAAACCGGCACGTTCGCCAGGTCGGCAACCATCGCCAGCGTAAACAAACGGTGAATCTCCGGCGCATCAGAAGCGTTGGGGGTTGTCGCAAATTGATCCGTCAACGTGATATCCATCCTGACGCGTCACCGAGCGGAGGGCGTTTCCATGATTGGCGCTTGGGTCGCAGTTATTTCGCGAAATTAATCAATCCGCTCATTGGAATTGAACGCGAAAACTGTTCAAGAGGGTTCCGCGGAAAACTTCCTGAATGGGATGCCGATCACCACCACCCGCGCTGCGAGCGAGGGGAATTCCAAAGAATATTTGTCGATGGGCTTACGCTTTGGAATTCAAAAAGCCACGGAATTCAAGAAAACGGCAACCCTTGGCTTCCCACAAAGGCGTTGCTCCCAGCCACTCACCGATTAATTCGACGTATCGGCGGGATCTGACGGTTTGTCAGATTGGTTTGGAGTTTCTTCCGGCTTTGCCGGCTGACCGAACTCCGGCAACTCGGACAATTTGCTGCGCTCTTCGTCCGTCAACGACGGTTTTGTGTCGGCCGGTTGTTGACCGGAATCTTCCGTCGATGCGTCCGTCGATTTCACGGCATCCTGGGTTTTGGGCTCGATGTCCTGCAGTACGGTTTCCGGTTTCATCGTCGATTCGGGAAACACGATGGTCGTGGACTCGGGCAAGGACTGCGTGGTGAACTCGGGACGAGCCAGATACACGCGGGTTGGATCATCGGAGATTACGACGGGCGCCGAGCTGATCGGGGTGGAACTGACGGGTGTGCTCGAATAGGTATAGGTGGTAATGGGCGAGGAGTAAATCGGATTGCCCCACGCATCGACCGCCACCCGCATCATGACTGTCCGCGGCACCCAGCGGGTAGTCTGCACTGGAATTCGGCGTGTCACCACGCGCGGTACCTGGACTTCTGTTTCCACGGGTGTCCAACGGCAGACTTGCACGTCGTAAGGTTCAACGCGTTCGACGGTTTCAAAGCGTTGGGTGGTCACCGGCACTTTGCGAACGACTTCCTGGCGTTCGTATCGCACCGTTTCCACCGGGACCCGTTTCGTCACGCGTCGTGTGACGGGTCGTTGTACCTGAACAGGCACTTTCCGCGTCGTGATCTTTTGTTCCATTTTCTGGGTCTGAATCGGCACTTTCCGCGTCGTGATTTCGTCCACATATCGAGTCACAGTGACCGGTCGCTGCTGGGTCACTGTTTGCGGCACGAGCGAAGTCTGTTGCACTTGTTGCGGGGTGACGGTCGGCATCAGCGTCGTTTGCATTTGCAACGTGCCAGGCGTTGTCGTCGGCACCCAGTAAAATCCGCGCGGCTGGTATGCCAGTCGGCCGGTCCATGGATTGGTGACGTATGAGGGCCGCAGCCACGACAGCCGTTGGCTGGTCACGCCGGGTGTTGCGACCCATTGGTTGACCGCAGTGGTTCCGCTGACCCATTGGGTTTGTGTCGTCGTCACGGGACGGTAAACCGTGACGTTTTCGTGTTGCATGACGGTTTCCGTCACAGGTTTGCGTACGATGACTCGTTCCTCGCGCATCGAAGTTTCGATGACCGGCGTTTGTTCAATTACCTGTTCTTCGCGCGTTTCGGTCGTGGTTTCCCAGACCGTTTCGTCGTACGATTGTTCCTGGTAACTGGTCTCTCGAATCGGTTTGAGGACGGTGTATCGTTCCTCGCGATGCGATGTTTCAATCACTGGTTTCAGCACCGAGTAACGGCGCTCGCGGCGCTCGGTGGTCCACACCGGCTTGTAGCTGGTGACGCGCTCGGTTTGGTAAACCGTCTCCAGCACGTCTCGATATCCCGTAACCTGTTGTTGGACGTAGCTGGTGGATGGCACTAGGCGATAGACGGTGCAAACGTCCTGGGCGGGCAACTGGTGCCCGGCGACCAGGTTGAGACTGAGTGCCATGGCCAGGGACAGAAAACCAGTTTGAAACAATTTTTTCATTGCTGAAAACCTTATTATTTTCGCCCGGGATTCAACCAAACTGACGCAGACAATAAACTGCGCTCGTCGCGCAAATGCCGCCCGCGGGGCCTGGGGTTCCCGTCATGACGTGCCGCGCCTGAGCGATTGAGTTTGCCGAATTCGCCGGCGATCTGCAAACGAATTGATGTGTAATCTCCAGATTAACCAGCTATAAACGTTCGCGCTGCAAACACTTAGGGAATTTCAGCAAGTTTTTTCGCTCCGTCCAGTTGTAACAGTCATACCGAAGGCGCTTTTGGCGCAACTGGTTCAGGCGTGATAGTTTGCGGAACAATCTTATCTAATCGATAAAATTTGACAGCAAACCGGTATGCCAAGCCCAGTCGCCTCGAGCAACCCGACCATGAAATTGCTCGAGATGAGCTTTGAAACGACTGCCGAAAACCTGGCCGCTGACGAGGTTTTACTGGAATTCAGCGAGGCGTCGCCGCAACCAGTTGAAATCATGCGATTGTGGGAAAACGCTTCGCTCGCCGTCGTGGTCGGGCGCAGTTCACGAGTCAACCAAGAGATCAACGTGCCTGCTTGCCAGCGCCGCGGTATCCCAATTTTTCGGCGGTCAAGCGGCGGCGCGGCCGTCGTTATTGGGCCGGGTTGCCTGATGTATTCACTCGTACTGGATTATCGCTTGCGGCCGCACCTGAAAATGCTCGACCAGGCCCACGGGCTGGTGATGCGGGCAACCCGCCAGGCATTGTCGGTCACCGGTTTGGACATCCAGTTTCAAGGAACGTGCGATCTTACGCTCGATAACAAGAAGTTTTCCGGCAACAGTTTGCGGTGCAAACGAAATGCGTTGTTGTACCACGGGACGATTCTGTACGATTTTCCGTTGGACACAATTCAAGAATGCCTGGAGATGCCGCCCCGGCAACCGGAATATCGTTTTGCGCGCCACCATGAGGACTTCGTCACAAACGTGACACTCGATCGTCAGCAAATAAGCCAAATGCTGGTCAAGGCGTGGCCAATCGACGGCGAGTTGACGGACTGGCCTCGATCGAACGTGGGGTCGCTGGCGCGCGACAAATACCTGTCAGATGAATGGACGTTCAGGCGATAATGGTTATTGCCAACTTGACCCTGGCGGCCCTTCGGACTTCGGTCCATGGTTGGCTGAGTGTTACCCCGACCTGCCCTGTGAATATTGCCGCTTCGCCGCTGAATCTAACGTTCTCCTCAAACGGAGCCCTGGACGCGGCGGCTGGGAGACCAGGTTCAGGGTCAGCCGTGGGCGACGACGTTGAATTGTCGGGTCGCTGAACCTGAGGTTGCCCGGCCAGACGGCACCGGGAACGGCTCAAACTAAACCAATCCCCATTTTTTTCTTAGCCACCACTCGGTCGATATCAGTCCCACGAACAGCAGCACGAATCCGAGCGCGTCGTACCAAGTGTCGCCGAGTTGCCATTTAAGGGGCACTTCGATTTCCATCTGCGGGGCTACGGCGGCGAACTCTTCAAGTAACTGTCCGAATTCGGCCGGCTCGACCATTTTCCCGCCCCACTCGCGCGTGCCTTCCGACAGGCGGTTCAATTGATCGGGGTCCGCCCCGGCAATCGACTGTTCCTTGTCGTTGTCAAATACAGCGAATTCACGGACGGCGTTGCCCACGCTGCGGCCGTCGCGCGTGCCGGTAATCTCGATCGAGTATATGCCCGGTTGGCCCGTCAAATCGCGGCCGATCTGAGACATTCCTTGTCCCGTTGTAATTCGAATGGGCGACTGCCGCCCATCGGGCGCGGTCAACGTGCCCGTCAATTGCACGTCGGCGATGTCTTGATTGGATTGATTGCGCGCCCGAACGAAGAATCCGATCTTCGAATTGGGCTGAAACCGACGTTGCGGCAGCTCGATCACGATGTCTTCGCCCTCCACACCATCCTTGAAAGCCAACCACAAGATAATTTGCCGCCAAAACTGCTTGTGCTGGTTGATAAAACCACTTAACCACCATTTGTACGTGGTGTCTCCGGCGAACGCCAACACCCGACCGCCGACCTGGGAAGCGACCAAAATGGGTTCGCCGCCGGTGCTTTCCAACAAAACGTTGGCGTTATCTTTCAAGCCTGCGAATCGATTGGCGCCCGCGAGCGGGGGCAACTGCTTCCAAATGTCTTCCTCGTTGTCCGACCCGCTCAAACGAGTGATGAAATGCGGCGTGGCGACGACAATTTTCAACCGCTGATTGACATGCAATTCGTTGCGGATCGGCGCCGGTTGAAATTCCTGCTTTTCATAGAATTCCATTTCAATGGGCAGGTAATCACCCAGTGGCGTGCCGTGATACAGACCCGCGCCGAAACTGTGAAAACCGCCGATCATCAACAGCCCTTTGCCGTTTTCAATGGCGCGGCCCAACAGCTGCAAGTTTTCTTCTTCAAAATCCTTGCGGTACAAGTCTCGCGAATCGACGTCGTGCAAAATGAACACGTCGTACTCCGGATCACCGAATAGATGGGATCGATTGCGAGGTCGCTGCGTGTCGCGAATCCGAGAATCGACAAACACCGTATCCAGCTGAATATCCTGGTACGACCGCAACGCGCGTTGCAAAAAAGCTTGTTCGCCGGTCAGGCTGCCGTACAGGTAAAGTACGCGCAAGCCACCTTTGTTTACCGTCAGAAAGGCGGGCAACTCATTGTTGCGGGCCGAGACCTCAGCCTCTTGTGGTTCGGCGCGCACCAACAGCCGGTATTGTCCCGCCTCCGATGGTGTGTACTTCAGTTCAACGAAGGCCGTCTCGGATTGTTTGGTAAATGGCTGGCGGATCGTATCCACCAGCGACTCGTTGCCCGACGAGTCAATCACAATCAGTTGAATGGGGACTTCGCGATTGGCGAATCCGCGAGCTTCGACCGTTGCCGAAATGATCAGGTCATTTTTGACCCAGGCCGTGAACTGATCGGGCATATTAGTCAAGGCGATGTCGGCAAACTGTTCGTTCTGGGAGGGCTGGCCAAACGGGACGGTGACCAACGGAGTTTGCATGTCAGCCAACAATTTTTCAGCTTGTGAAAGTTCAATCTCGGGGTCCGACGCGTTTTGGACACCATCGCTGAGCACAACCATCCCCAACAGTCGTTGGTCACGAACGGAATCGATCACTGAGTAAATGGAAGATCCCAGATCGGTCTCGGCCAAATCAGCCTGGGGGGGCCATTGGACTTGGCCTGATTGCGATGGGAGCGTCGTCACCGTCCCACCAAATCCGTAAAAACGAACGTCGATGTTCTGATCGCCAATGCGCTGCAAAACCGATCGTTGATCGTCGACGACATTTAACATCGAGTCCCAACGGTTGGGTCCCGTGGCGAGATGCGGCAGACGCATCGACCGGGAAAAATCCAACAACACCGCCAGCACGGCGGTCTGCGGCTGAGCGACTTTGGACACGATCCCGGGGCGCAACAACGCCACCAGCGCCAGCAAGATGACGGTGGCGCGAATCCCAAACAACGTGGCACGCTGGCTGCGGCTCAGGCGGGCAAACGTCGGGCCAATCCACAGTGCGGCCAACATCACGGCGGCGCCTAGGCCTATGATCACCAGGTTGGCAACGGGTTGAATCGTCAGGGCGTCCACCGGCTAAGCTGCCTTTCGATAAAATCGGTTAGCCATGATCGTTTCCAACGCCAAGAACAGTCCCAGCATCAACGCCAAGATCGGGTAGAATTCCTGACCCATCCGGGTGGCTCCCTGTTGCCGCTGGATTTCCTCTCGGTCGCGTCCCAGTTGATATCGATCGTCACCCAGAAGCGCGTTCAGCTGTTCGGACTCGATGCGCTGCAAATCGGTGGCGCCGGCCGGAAGGTTTACGCTGAATCCGCGAAGCACCGGACCGTCCAGCTCCCCTTTCAGTCGGTAGTTGCCCGGCATATCGGTAAAACCGTAGCGAATGGTGTTTTTGCTGGGCCGAATCCGTTCCGGTTCGCCGCCGCGCGGCGAGAATAATCGATACTGCAGCGGATGGCGTTCGGCGTCGTTTTGCAACACGGCGGTCTGTCCAACTTGCAGGTTCAATTGATCGCGGGAGGCCGACGCCAGGTATTTGCTGATTTCGGTCACTAGCATCCAGGCCGGCCACGGTTCAGGCACGCTGATAAACAAGTGGTTCCAAGTGGTACGGCCTTCGGGCCGAGTCGGTTCCGTAATCGGTGTGGTCATGCAGATGACTTTGCCGTCGCCCACGCGTCGTTCGATCACCGCCGGCATGCCGTTACTAAACCGCAGGACTACTTGCGAGTTGGAATCCAGCCCCTCAAATTCCCAATGGCGAAACACGGAAAAGGGCTGCCAAACGGACAAGCTGGCCAGGGGCCGAAATCGTTTGAGGGCGGGATGCGCCATTTGATCCATTTGGATCGACAGATCGCCTTCCGACCGCCGCCAAATACGCAACAACGAACCGGGTAAGACATTGGCGGCAGCGGCCGAACGAAAATCTGGTTTGGGTTCGTTGCCGCTGGCTGCATGATGCCCCAAAAAAATCGCCAGGTTTCCGCCGCCGGAAACGTAGCGCTCCAACAACGCCCATAATGAATCGGAGATTTGATCGGGATTCAGCAAGAAGATCACGCGATACTGTTCCAGTTCCGGTGGCGGCATCTGATCGGTTGTGATTACATCACAATCGAACAACCCGATTTCGCCATTGTCATTGACCTGGGGATCGATAGCCTCCACCAGGTTTGCCGGATCCACGTCGGGGCCATGGGCCACCAGCACGTTCCATTGCGGCTGGATCTCGATGGTAAAATAGCGTCGGTCGTCGATCGACAGCGAATCGCCGGCATCAATCTCGACCCAACCGTGGTGAATGCCCTCGGGCAAATCGACCGGCAAGCTAAACGAAACGGCCGCGGACTGGTTTTTCCCCAGTTCGAGGCTGCCGGGACGAGTGATATGGTCCTCGGGCAATAGAGTTTGGCCGTCGACGCGTCGCGGGCGCGACAAGTCCGGCTTTTCCAGTTTCAATTTGACCACCACGGACTGGTCGACGTTTTGAGATACCACACGAGTTTCAATTTCCAAATCGCTGCGCGACGCCAGCGACGTGGCCGACAATTCTAACGGCGCCAACGACAAGTTAGCGGGCTGTTCCACACCGACATCGACCAGATACACGTCGATGTCCGTCTGCTCGGCCAATTGTTCGGCTAATCGACTGTCAGCGTCCAACCAGGCAGGCTGGGTCAGGTCGGTCACTACATAGATTTCTTTGCGTTCCAGTTCTGATTCGCTGATGAAATCGACCGCGCTGGACATAGCCGCTGGCAGCGATGTCGAAGCGTGGTGGATGTCCAACGTTTCCAGCCGCCGACGCGCGGCGCTCACATCGACCGAATAAAACGGCTGGTCACCGTTGGTGGTCAACACCGAAACCCGGCTGCCGGGCGGCAACTGATTGACAATCCAGCGACCTTGCTGTGTGGCGACGTCGAGTATTCTTTGATTTTCAAAACGATAGGCCATTCGCGG
>JBFILF010000172.1:0-10056 GCA_041599835.1 Pirellulaceae bacterium | reverse complement strand
TTTGAACCGTCTTGTTCCAGCACGCGATCGGCAAAGGCTCGTGCCGCCTCGACATACGATGGATCGTTCAGCAAAACCAACGCGGCCAGCGGTGTGCTGCTCCGCGGCCGGGCGGCCGTGCACTCCTCGCGGGGCGGCGCGTCAAACGTCTTCATTGCCGGATGCAAGTATTGACGTTGCCAGTGCGTGTAAACGCCGCGGCGATACTGGGCGTCGCCAACACTGGCCTGATATTTGCGCGTGGGGAAATTCAGATGCCGATACAAGCCTGCCGGTTGATACGGATTGGCACTGCGACCTCCGATGCGAGTGACCAGCAATCCGCTGACGTGCAACGCCTGGTCGCGGATTAGCTCAGCGTCTAGCCGGAAACGCGACTGCCGCGCCAGCAAACGGTTGTCCGGATCGATATCCGCCAGGTCCGGGCGAAGGCTGGAACTTTGCCGGTACGTTTGCGAAGTCACGATCAACCGCACCATGTGCTTGATGTCCCAACCGGATTCCATGAACTCGATAGCCAGCCGATCCAACAATTCCGGATGCGTGGGCGGCTGACCCTGCGCGCCGAGGTCGTCCAGCACCGGGGACAGGCCGTTGCCGAAAAACATTCGCCACAGCCGATTGACGAACACCCGCGCGGTCAGCGGATTTCGGCGGTCGACCATCCAGTCCGCCAATTGCAGGCGGGTTGCCGGGCCGGTCCAGTTTTTGCCTCCCAAGCTGCGCGGCACGTTTGGCTGGACGATGTCTCCCGATTTGTCCATCCAGTTGCCACGAGGGAGAACGCGAATTTCCCGGGGCGGGACAGAGACAGAGATGGGACTGGTCCGCGTGTGCGCATCAACGACTTGTTGTCGCTGCTGCTTCAGTTGCTCCAACCTGTTTCGAGCTTCCGCCAACTGCGGTGCAATCGACAGGTAGTGATCCGCTATGGTTTTGTCCTGCTCGGCCGTGCGATCGCCGCGCGGCAAATCGATGGCATCTTTGACCTCTAACGGCAAACCGTGAAACGGATTGGCAACGGCATCGGCGACCGGCGACGACGATAGCCGAAATCTTCCCAGCGTGTGACTTCCCTGACCATGATATTGCTGAATCACAAACGTCACGGTGCCGTCGGCCTTGGAGTCGCCGGCAATCTGCGCTACCCACTCGTTCGGTTTGCCGACCGCGGGCAACACCGCCCAGCCCCAGGAACGACCATGTTGGTCCTGGTCAATGGCGCTGGCCGCCGACCATTTTTTGTCGGGGTGCCGTTCGCCGCCGGCGGTCTGCTCTATGGTGGCCGTAGCCTGATGCAAGGCAATCACTTGCGACTTGAGTTCGTCCGGCCACTGCCCAACCGCCTTTTTTAATTCATCCCGCTTGCCGGCATGATCGCCGCCCACGGCAATGAATTCGCTGACCACAAAATTGCCGTTACCCGCACGACCCGGACCTTGCTTGGGTAACGCGGCGTCCGGCAACACTTCCAGTCGAAACGCCCGCGCGTCATGATCAACGTCGGCAGTGATGACGTAACAGTTTTCATTGGGGTTATCGCCTCCGATCGAAACCGAATGGTCTTCGTTGATCTGCGACGTGACTTTGTGTACCGAATCAAATGACGACGGAGGCAACGGTTGCCAGTTGAAATTTTGATGGCGGACCTTCTGCTCCCAGGCCAGCCGCGCGCGGAGGATATCCGGCGTTTCCACCAGCGTTTCTTGCAGCAACTGGATGTCCGCATCGATCGGTCGAAGCAAATTTGGCAACTGTTCGTCCGGCACCTCGATGCTGGGTCCCCATTTACCGGACTGGTGGCTGCCGTCGTACAAACCGCGTTCCTTGATGTCGGCAAAGAACGCAGAAAACTCGTAAAACTCGCGCATCAAAAACGGATCAAACTTGTGGTCGTGACATTCGGCGCAACCCAGCGTGACCCCCAGCCACACCGATGCCGTGGTCCGTACGCGATCGGAGGCGTACTTGTTTAAATACTCCTCGGGCTGCACCCCACCTTCCGCACTCATCATGCCCAACCGGTTGTAGCCGGATGCCACCAGCTGGTTGCGCGTGGGCTTCTCCAGCAAATCACCGGCCAACTGCTCACGCGTGAAGCGGTCGAATGGCATGTTTTGATTGAACGCGTCGATTACATAATCACGGTAAGGCGAAACGCTGATCGGCTGGTCCCCGTGATATCCGACCGAGTCGGCATATCGCACCAGGTCCAACCAGTAAATGGCCATCCTTTCGCCAAAGTGCGGACTGGCCAGCAATCGATCGACGATTTGCTCATAAGATGGCGTGTCCCTAGCACCGCTGTATTGCCGCAGTTGCTCGAGACTTGGCGACAACCCGATCAAGTCAAAACTCAATCGGCGCAGCTGCGTGTGCCACTCGGCCGGAGAGGACGGCTGGATATGTTCTTGTTCCAGCCGCGCCAGCACGTAGTCGTCGATGAAATTTATCGGCCAGTCGCGATTAGTAACAACGGGATCGACCGGTTGGACGGGCGGCTGAAACGCCCAGTGTTCGGACCAATCCGCTCCCTGGGCGATCCATTGGACCAACAACTCTTTCTGGGTGGCGGACAATTTTTTGCGGTGGTCCGGGGGCGGCATCCGTTCGTCGTCATCATCGGTTAGGATTCGCCGTACCAACTCGCTGGCCTGCACGTCGCCGGGCACGATAGCCGCGTATCCACCCAAGTCCGAGAAAGCGCTGTCTTTTAAATCGAGCCGCAAATCGGTCGATCGCTGTCCTGCATCGGGCCCGTGACAGTAATAGCAATTATCTGACAAGATTGGCTTAATCTGAGATCCGAAATGGACGCGATCATCGGCAGACACATCACCGCCAAACAGCAGGCCAATGACCAACCCCAGGTAAAACAGCCGCTTCATAAATCGTCACCCGTATTTGTTTGGAACTTCGTCAAGATTGGCCTCGTGATCCGCGGCCGCGTTATTTATTGGTCCAGCCACCAGTTTACATCAGATTTGGGGACGCGTCGCCGTGCTGATCGGGAGGATAACGACGCGTCAGTATTCAAATTCCCAGCGCTCAAAAGTAAACTGAACGGACCGGACGGCAAATTTGACGCCCAGCATGACGTCCAATCTATCGAGAAGGGCACGCGAACATCATGACCGACCGCCACCGCGCTTGGAGTCTCTCGATTCTGGTTGGGGCCGCGGCCTGCCTCTGCGTTGGCGGATTTACGGGCGCGTCGACAGGGACGAGCCATCTGGACGTGGATTACACCACGCAGGTCAAGCCGATTTTCAAAGCCAACTGCCTTCGCTGCCACGGACCCCGCACCGCCGAAAGCAATTTCCGCGTCGACCGCCGCCAATCGTTTATCGACGGTGGCGATTACGGAGAACCATTGATTCAGCCAGGCAAGTCTGAACAGAGTTTGCTAATCAAAATTGTGTCAGGCGCGCACGACGATTTGGTTATGCCGCCTGAAGGTAAGCGACTGTCATCTGAACAAATCGCAACGTTGGCAACGTGGATCGACGAAGGTGCTGTCATGGAATCGGCGGGCCACGCCGAGGACAGTGAGGATTCCGACGACCCATTAAACCTCTGGTCGCTACAGCCGATCACCGCCCCCCACCCGCCGTCGATCGACAACACATTCGTCGGCGGTGCCATCGATGCGTTTGTATTGCAAAGTTTGCAACAACACGAATTGACGCCGTCGCCACCGGCGGACCGCGTGTCACTGATCCGCCGCCTGTACCTGATCATGCTGGGCGTGCCGCCGAGTCCGCAAGAGATCGATCGATTTGTATCCGATCAGCGTACCGACGCCTGGCAGCAACTGGTGGATCAAACGCTGGCCAGTCCGCTGTATGGCGAACGGTGGGCTCGGCACTGGCTGGATATCACGCGGTTTGGTGAAACCGACGGCTTTGAAACCAACCGCGAGCGTCCTCACGCCTGGCATTACCGCGACTGGGTCATTGACGCGCTCAACCAGGACAAACCGTACGATCAATTCGTGATGGAACAGTTGGCGGGCGATGTACTGGACCAGCCGGTCGGCACCGGGTTCCTGGTGGCTGGGCCGCACGACATTGTAAAAAGTCCCGACATCAATCTGACCTTAATGCAACGCCAGGATGAACTGTCAGACATCGTTCACACCGTCGGCACGGCGTTTTTGGGACTGACGACGGGCTGTGCCCGCTGCCACGATCACAAATTCGATCCGATTTCACAAAAGGATTTTTACCAGTTGCAAGCCGTATTTGCCGGCGTCCAGCACGGCAATCGCGCCTTGCCCAAATCGTCGGAGCAGTTACAAAAACTGAATACCAACGCCGCGCGCATGGCACAAGTGCGCATGAAGCTAGCCGAGTTTGTTTTGGATCCCCCGCCGCGCCGCTTCACCTTTGTGGATGACACGACCCGTTCGGAAAACGGCGGTCGCGGACTAGAGTCTTTGATGACACCCAAAGGAACGGGCCAAAACCCGATAACACAGGGACGTGGTCAAGCCCGAGATCCAGGATCGGCCGAGCACGGAGCCAACCTCAGCGGTGGCAGTTACACCTGGTGGGAAAACCAACCTGAAACTGACGTGGCCATCTACCGTCCGATGTTGCGCGGACCGTTCAAGATCTGGCTGTCGTGGGGTTGTGGCTTCGATACGCACACGCAGGATGCTGCGTACCTGCTCGACCGTGATGGCGATCCGCAAACAACATCCGATCAGCATTTGATCGCCACCATTGACCAGCAACGGTTCGCCGAGGCGCAACCTGATCAAGCGGGATCAGGAGATACCAAGGCACTCGCTTCCGAGCCGTTGTGGAGCGGGTTGCTGGACGCCGGTGAGATTCACCTCGAGCCCAACAGCACCATTTTGCTTCGCGGTGGTCAAACGGGAACAGCGATCACGGCTGATTTAATCGTCCTGGAATCGCTTGCCTTCGAATCGGCCCAACGTCGACCACTTGTGGAAATTCGCCCACCGGTTACGGCCACCCACAATGTTGAACAGTTCACTGCCACTGGCGCCAAGTGGGTGCGGTTTTCGATCGAGCAAACCAATAACGGGATCGAACCGTGCCTCGACGAACTGGAGATTTTTTCGGGTGACGAAAATGTCGGGCTAGCTAGCCGTGGCAGCGTTGCCACCAGCTCGGGCAACTATGCCGACGATTCCAAACATCGATTGGCCCATGTCAATGACGGCCTGTTTGGCAATGAAAAAAGCTGGATTTCGGACGAAAAAAGCCGGGGCTGGGTGCAAATTGAATTGCCTGAAGTGTTCCAGGTCGATCGCATTCAGTGGGCGCGTGATCGCAATGCCGTTTACTCGGACCGATTGGCCACCGCATATCGGATCGAAGTGGCGGTGGAACCCGACCAGTGGATTGAAGTGGCTTCGTCGGCCGATCGGCGGCCGTTGCTGCTGAACGAGTCGGCGCAACCGGTTTATGACTTTTCGAAAAACGAAGCGCAGGCCAAGCGGGGACAGCAACTGCGCAAGCAGCTGGCGACGTTGATTGCCAGTCGCCAATCATTGAGCAAGGATCAATTAGCCTATATCGGCACCTTCCAGCAACCGCCCCCCACGCATCGATTACATCGAGGCGACCCCCGTTCCAAACGCGAACAAGTTGTCCCCGACACACTTGGAGAATTCGGTTCTCTGAATCTTTCCCACGACACTCCAGAATCGGAACGTCGCTTGGCCTTGGCTCGCTGGATGGTTGACGAAAACAACCCGCTAACAGTGCGAGTCATCGCCAATCGCATTTGGCAACACCATTTCGGTCAAGGTCTGGTGCGGACGCCCAGCGATTTTGGAGCGCATGGACTGCCGCCGTCGCACCCGGATCTGCTCGATTGGCTCGCCCGGGATTTGATCAACCACGGCTGGTCACTGAAGCACTTGCATCGGCGAATCCTGCTGTCTAACAGTTGGCAACAAGACCACGCGCCACGACCGGCGGCACACCAGGTCGACGCCGATAATCGTTTGCTCTGGCGATTTGCCCCGCGGCGATTGGAGGCCGAAGCCATTCGCGACAGTATGCTCGCCGTCAGCGGTGCGCTAGATTTGACGATGGGTGGCCCAGGATTTAGCGCGTTCGAAGTCGAATTAGAAAACGTGAGGCATTATTTCCCTAAACAGGAATACGGGCCGTCCGACTGGCGCCGCATGATTTACATGACCAAAGTGCGACAGGAACAAGAATCAACGTTCGGCGCCTTTGATTGCCCTGACGCCAACCAGGTCATGCCGACGCGCACGCGATCGACTTCACCATTGCAAGCGCTGAATCTGTTCAACAGTCCATTTGTTTTGCAACAAGCCGAGTTGACGGCGCAGCGGGTGCGGCGCCTAGCTGGTGATCAGACGGGAAAGCAAATTCAACAGGCATTTCGCTTATGCTTGGGACGGCTGCCGAGTGCGGACGAGACGGAAGCGGCCGCCGAATTTGTGACACAACATGACCTGCGGCTGCTTTGCCGAGCCCTGTTAAATTCCAATGAGTTTTTGTTTATTCCGTAAACGTAAATACATGCCTGTCGATAGCATTTACCGACGAGATTTTCTGGGAGACCTGGGCCGCGGGCTCAGCGGCATTGCCCTGGCCAGTCTGCTGCAGGCGGACGGTTTGTTGGCGCAAGAAACATCACCGATTCGACCGGTGATTGATCCGTCGGCACCCTATGCGGCTCGCCGGCCGCATTTTCAACCTAAGGCCAAACAAGTCCTGGTGATTTTTTGTGCTGGCGCCTGCAGCCACATCGACACGTTCGATTACAAACCGGAGTTGATTCAGCGCCACGGCCAGCCGATGCCGGGCAGCAAAGACTTGATCACTTTTCAAGGCGCCAATGGAAACCTGGTGAAAAGCCCCTGGCGGTTTCGGCCGCGCGGACAAAGTGGAAAGATGATCTCCGACCTGGTGCCGCAAATTGGCGAGCTGGCCGATGACATGTGTTTCATCCACTCGATGACCAGCAAGACTAACACGCATGGCCCGGGCGAAAATTTCATGTCGACAGGTTTTACACTGGATGGTTTTCCCAGCATTGGATCGTGGGTGACCTGGGGGCTCGGCAGTGAAAACCAGGAATTGCCGGCGTTTGTCGCCATTCCCGACCCGCGTGGCACGCCGCAATCGAGCGTCAACAACTGGGGACCGGGATTTTTGCCGGCCGCATTCCAGGGCACCGACTTCAATGCGACTAACCCGATTCGCAACCTTCATCGACCGCGCGACATTGCGCCGGAAGCCGACCGCGCCACGCGTCGCTTGTTGGATCAATTGAACCAGCGCCATCTGCAGGAGTTTCCAGGCGACACGCAATTGGCCGCGCGGATTGCCAGTTACCAACTGGCCGCCCGAATGCAACTCAGTGTGCCGGAAGTCAGCGACTTATCGACCGAACCCGAGCACGTACTCAAACAGTACGGCGCCGATGATACGGAGAATAAACTCAAGGCGGATTTTGCGCGGAACTGCATTTTGGCGCGGCGGCTGATTGAAAAAGGCGTGCGTTTTGTTCAGCTGTTCAATGGCGCCTATCAGACGGGCGGGGAAGGCGTCAGCAACTGGGACGGTCACAAACAACTCGAAAAACAATACACCGTCCACGGCCCGGTGCTCGACCAGCCCGTGGCGGCTCTGCTGGCTGACCTGCGACAGCGCGGCCTGCTGCAAGATACGCTGGTCGTCTGGTGCACCGAGTTTGGCCGGATGCCAACCTTTCAAAAAGGTGCCAGCGGCCGCGACCACAATCCGTCCGGCTTTACCTGTTGGATGATGGGCGCCGGCGTCAAGGCACCGTATTCATATGGCGCAACTGATGAGTTCGGATACAAGGCGGTGGAGGACGTCGTCACAGTTTACGATTTCCACGCCACAATTTTGCATCTGCTGGGTTTGAACCACGAGCGTTTGTCGTTTTACCACAATGGCATTTTGCGACGGCTGACCGACGTCCATGGCCACGTGATCCACGATATTCTCGTCTGATCTGTACAATTCGTTCGTTCTTGTTTTTAACAGGAGGACATGAAGGTAGGGAGCAGGCCAGGTTTCTCCGACCATTCGCAATTGCCGATTCAGTCCTGTAGGGACGAAAGCATGTAGCCGGTGGCGCACGCCACCGGATTTGGGCTTTGTCAATTTTTTGACACCGCTAACCGTGGGCTGACGCCCACGGCTCATGATAGCGCCGCAGCCGGGGCTTAAGCGCAACACCGAAGGCTTCTCCGCGACCTCCTGTTAGACTTTTTTTTCATTCGCCTCTAAAACGGAACGAAAAGAGCTCAGCGTCGATCAGTTCAAATTGGATCCGCAAAGGCCGGCCTTTGAGCGCGGTGGTCGACGGGCCGGCCTCCCATGCGACGACCGCTTCGATCCGGTTGCCGATCAACGGCCGGCACTGGTCCAATTGAAAGCCGTCGATTGGCGTTCCGCCTGCATCCTGCAACTCGACACGGAGACTGCCGGCGGCGCTAGTGGCAAAATTAATGTGGAACTGGTCGCCGGACATCACAATCGGTTTGGTGACGAGGCTGCCGCCGGCCATCGGCGCGATCGCGGAGGCGATCCCATCCAGACGAAAGGTGTAACGGTGCACATGCGCCGTCGGCTGGCCGTAATTCTGATTAACGTACCAAGACATTTCCGACTCACCCGTTTGTACAATGCCCAACGCCGGATAATTGGTGCGCGACACCCAGTTTTCAGCGCCGATCCCCGGTCGCAACAATGCGGTATCGAAATTTACTTCATAGCGGTCGCCGCCGCGCGTCGTCAGCAGCACGGCATCGGAAACATCCCCGGCGTAACGCCGGTCCACGCCAATTTGATTAGCCGCCTCTTCGGTGATGACGCGTCGGCCCGGCATGAACCGGGCAGCCGTTGCCAACATGATGTGTGGCGCGCGGAAATAAGGATGGGTTTGGTTCGTGTACAACTGGAACCGCGGGCGCGTCGTACCGGTGTCACTGTACGCCATCTGGACGGGCGTGGACCAATGGACAAAGTCGACAGAATCGGTGCGCGCGATGGCGCGGATGCCGTCGACAACGCGGCGAAAATACAACACGTACCGCTGTTCGATCGGCGACCAGAAGGCCACGTTCTGCGAATCGAACACCCAGCCGCCGATATTCAATACCGGCTCGTCTTGCATCCGCGACCATTGAATGCCATCCGGAGAAGCGTAAGCGATCAAACCGCTGGCGGCCGAGCCACCCAGGGCTTTGTATCTGTGGTTTACCGTCGCCTGCGGGTTGAGGTCAATAAAGGGACAAAAGTTGTGTGTGACAGGTCCCGCATTGGCCAGGACGATGTTGGTCGCGTTGTACTGGTTCCAGCTGTGCCGCCATACAACCGGCTTGTACCAGTCGATTCCATCATTGGATTCGGCAACGCACGTTACCTCTTTGGCATCGATGTCCGGTAGGCCGCGGTAGTACATGCGAAACCGCTTCCCGTCTCGGATGATCGTCGTGTAACCGCAGAACCGCCCTTCCCAGGGGGAATTCAATTGCAGCGCAATACCTTCATCGCGTGGCGTCTTGAGTTGCAATTGGCAACCGTCCATCGATTGGATCAAGGCGGTGTCAACCAACAACTCCCGCCGCACGCCGATATCGATAGCGTCTTGGGCGGCCGCCGCCCCACTCAGCAACCCGAGTACCCAAAGTGTTGATACATATGCCTTTTTGTTCATGAAGCTATTGTAATTGGGCCGGGCCCTGATGACACGGTGAACAAAAACCGGTCGTGAGCAAACGGCAATCGTTTCGACGCCCCTGCCGCGGCCGTTTGGTTTTGCCTGATCGGCTGATTGAGTCACTCGCTGCGCAACATGGCGGCCAAGATTTCCTTCATCAATTTCGCCGCCACCATTGCCGTCATCTGTTGCACATCCCGAGTGGGATTGAGTTCCACAATATCGGCGCCAATCAACGGCGCATTCAGCGACTGGATCAAATCGATCACCTGACGCGTCGACATGCCACCCGGCTCGTAATGGCTGATCCCCGGTGCAAAGGCCGGATCGAGGACATCCAGGTCGAGT
>JBFILF010000171.1:0-10070 GCA_041599835.1 Pirellulaceae bacterium | reverse complement strand
TGGGTGCGGTCAACTGGCTGTATCCGGAAGACAGGAAGAAGTCGATTCTGCAAATTGCCAGCGCGTGTTGGCAAGACCGCGAGTGTCAGCGGGAATTAGTGCGGGCGATTCGACAAAATGGAGTCCGGTATGTTCACCCCCATATGTCAACTATCCACGCCTGGGAATTGGCGGCGCAACTGGCATCGACCAGTCGACAACCGATTGCGGTGATTGGTCCACATCCTGCGCTTTCCCGATGGTGCAACGATAAGATTGAATTCACGCGCGTGGCCAGCCGACTGCTCGGCCGGCAATACGTTCCCCGTACCGAATGTGCCTACAATTTTGCCAACCTGAGTCAACAACTGATCGAGCTGGCTGCGGACAGTTCACAAATGGCGATCAAATTTCCATTTGGAGCCGGTGGAATTGGTACATTTCTGGTCGACAGCGCAGTGATTCGCCAAATGTCGCTGACGGATGTGGACGCGTACGTAAGGCAGCGATTGTCCAGATTCGGTTGGCCCAAACACGGTCGGATTCTGGTCGATGTGTGGCAACGCGCCGTGCTGAATAGTCCGTCAGTGCAAGTGTGGATTCCGCCCAGCGGGGCAGGGGATCCAATCGTCGAAGGGCTTTATGAACAGTGGTTTGCCGGCGACCAATTCACCTTTGTCGGAAACCGGCCGCTGACCGTGCCGCCAGCCTTGCAGCAGCAGTTGGTCGATCAAAGCTATTTGCTGGCAATTCTTTTTCAACGGCTTGGATACGTGGGGCGATGTTCGTTCGATCAGATTCTGGTGGGCGACGACATAGAAAATTGCCGGGTTGAATTTGTGGAATGCAACGGCCGTTGGGGAGGCACATCAGGACCCATGACCCTGGTTAATCGCATTGCACCGGACGCCCAATACGCGACGCGTCGAATGGACATCAAAGGCCTGGACCAAATCGAATTTGCCGAGTTGCTTCGACGACTGGCGAAATACCTTTATGACCCCAAGACAGGCCAGGGCACTTACGTGTTTTTTAGCCCAGCCAGGATGAAATGTGAATCCGCGATCGACGCCATCGCGTTTGCCGATTCTTTGTCCCGCGCGACGAACTTGCTCGAAACGCACTTGCCGAAATTGCTCGCCGAAATTGCCTCACCGCAACGACGCTGCACGTCCAACGATAATCCCATTTGCGATCGGGTTTAGAAGCGAGTGCCGATTATCCGGCATCAAGATGCCCCGCCTCCTGCCTGACGGGATGGATCTGGCATCGTACACCAGGCGACACAAACATCAGGCTGAAATTTGGCATTAACGACCAGTGCTCATGGGTGACCGGTTCGGAGGCAATCGCGACGGCATGGTGGTTGACACTCGTGTCGTGATGAATGTGAGGAATTCCGCAAATTTCACAATCGTATATTCCGTTCCGCTCGACCCAATGCAATGTATGGTTCCAGCGACAGGCGAAAAGGATTTCGTGGTTGGCCAGGATGAAATTCAACCGCGGAATCTCTTCCGGCGCGGCCGCTTCGCATCGTTGCGACAGCATACTGACGCAATCCGCCAGGGTATCAATCCAGGCATTCGCTTGCTGTGGATCGCGCGGGTAGTCATCCAATCCGAGTGCCTTTAACCGAGTTAATAACCAATAGAAATATTGCTCACTGTCAGTTTGACCGCGGCGATGCCTCTGCAAATCGGCGTCGGTTTCCGAAACCATGATTTCTTCGATTGATTCGAACCCGGTAATCGTGCCGTTATGAGCAAACGACCAGCGACCACAAACAAAGGGATGCGTATTTTCGTCGGAGTTTTTGCCGACGGTGGCCCGGCGAACGTGGGCGACGATCGTAGTCGAAAACGAACTTTCAGCCGTCATACTGAACAACGCGTCCTCGAATGCCGGCGTGGCCTTTTTTTGCACGATCGGTTCGGAGCCCTGGTAAATCACGATGCCCCAACCATCCGTGTGGTTGCGGCCCGTTTCATCCGCCCGGCTTTGCTGCATTAACGCGTTTTGCGCAAATACCAAACTGCAATTGACCTTGGTGGGCTCATTTGCACGAAGTCCATATAACCGACACATATATTTTTGACCACTTATTAGATGACCATGCGGCCGAACTCAATGATCGGCGGCATGATTAAATTCTCAACTGTTCCGGCTCAATTCCGTCCACTTTTTGCCCTCATTTCTTAATTGAAGCAATTTTTCCAGCGACTCCTGCTGTTGCTGTTCGTCCAGCCGGCACATCAAACTGATCAGTGACCCACAATGTTCGGCGTGATTGAGCCCGGTCTGAAACCCATCGATGATCTCTTTTAACGACTGCTCGTCAAACGAGTTGCCTTTCAATAATTGCTCCAGCGCATCGACCACTTCGTGGTGCTGGCCCACTAACAGTTCCTTGGACACTCGTTTTTCGCCGAGTTGAGCCAAGCGAGGATACAGTTCGCATTCCTCATAAGCGATGTGTGGCCCCGCCAGTTCGTTTAGCTCGCGAGCTTGCTCGCGGGCCTGCTCAACTTTATCGGCTTTCAACAATTGAGTGATCGAATAGAGCAGCCGTGACATCTGTTGATGATCATGGAGAAATTCCACGACCAACGGGTTTTGTGTATCTAACATCTTTCCATCGTTTCAGAACAATTCGAAATCCTGACGTGACTCCGCTGAACGGCATTGCACCTGTTGTGCCAATCGAGAAAACCGACTTAAGACTCTACGCCAAAGCACCAGCACAACCAGGACGTGTGCGTTTCCGCACAGGCTGCCGACTTGGGGGGCGTTATCGTAGCCGCAAAGCGGAATCTGATAAATACTATTCTATAAAGCCCATTTGGTGATGAGAATTCTTTCCACTTCGGCCAATCGCCCCAGCTCTTTCCTTCGCTCTGATCCGTGGCCGGTCCAGTCCTGAGGCCAAGACGGGTGGTTTACCGCCACTCGGTGACTTTTAGGCTCCATAACGCTTGGCGACCAAGATTCTTAATCGAAGTTGTCCCCTGGCGTGGCACCGATGATCTTGCACCCAATAAGGGAACTTTTCGCGACTTTGGTTGAACCGTCGATTAGCCGGAATAAAATTCTTCGCGGCTTCGTGGTCGTCAGGTCACCCAGCTGAATAAGCCAGGTTTTGTCTGAAAGCACGCCAGGCCCCTGTTCCCAGTGGCACAGCCTTTGCAATAAATGGGTCCATGAACGTCGCGACAAAACTGGTTCATTGTAAGGATCATTTATGAAATTCTCGGACGAAAGCTACAATCTGCGAATCGAATTGGACACCAAGGGATGTGAGTTGACGCCGGCTGAGATCGAAGACATGGAGACGACACTCGACACGCTACGCAATGTTGTCGAGCGGTTTCCGGTTTCCAATCTTTACATCACGATCGTCCGCTACCCTCGAACTGGTGATTTTCACGTAAAAACCAGTCTGGCACTTCCCGGTAAGACCTTGTTTACCGGCGACCGCGACGATGGCGCTCAACCCGCCTTCGACCGTTGCGTTCGCAAGCTCGTAAAAAAGGTTACTTCATACATCGCCCGCATGCAGGGCACATCCGAAATCGCCAAACATACTGGCGGTACACACCATGTCGTGGCGCCGACGGACCAGCTGAACCTGGAAGAAATTCAGGCGGCCATCGATGACGACGATTATTTGCGTTTTCGTAAAGCGTTGATGCCGTTCGAAGAACCCATGCGCAAACGCATCGGCCGCTGGCTGCAGCGGTATCCCCAAATTGAAGCACAACTTGGTGGCGATTTCAAAATCGCGGACATTGTCGAGGAAGTGTTCCTGAATGCGTTTGAGCAGTTTCCCAAGCGCGTTGCCGACGTGCCCCCGGGGAACTGGCTGGAAAGCCTGATCGATCCGTCAGTCCAAGCGATCCTCGAGTCGCCCAGCCAAGAGTTCGAAAACATCAGCTTCGTCCGCACCATGCGTGAAGTTGAAAGTCCGTAAAGGCAACCGAATCGTTTTACAAATCTCGGTTGGCCCATGATGATACAGCATACAAATTCGCAAGTTCGCCCGCCGGGCGCCGATCACGGCGAACCCGGTAATCTGGAGTTGGCGGCGTCGCTCGATGACGTTTCAGAGCTGTTGCACGAACAAGGGGCCGACAAGTTTCGCGCCGAAGCTTATCACCGGGCCGCCGAAACGTTGCGCCAGCTCGATCGACCGGCCTGGCAGATTTACCACGATCGCGGAATTGAGGGTTTGGAGGAATTGCCCTGCGTCGGCCGTACGATTGCCAAGGCACTGCAACAGCTGATTCGCGGCGGGCGGTGGGCGTTACAGGATCGACTTAAAGGCAATGATGTGGCGGAGCATTTGTTTGCCTCGGTTCCCAACATCGGCCCCGTGTTGGCCAAGAAGATTCATGACGAGCTGGGCATCGAGTCGTTGACGGAACTGCAAGCCGCCGCGTGGGATGGCCGATTGGCCAAGCTGCCGGGGATTGGTGACAAGCGGATTCGCGCGGTTCGCGAATCGCTGGCCGCTCGAGGCCGCGAACGAACGGCGACTCCGCCTCAACCGGATGAGCACGATTTGACCGAGGAAGTCCCCGTGGCTGAATTGCTGGACATCGACATCGAGTATCGCTCAAAAGCCCAGCGGGATCGGCTGCCGCGAATTGCGCCGCGGCGGTTTAACCCCACTGGTCAGGCGTGGTTGCCAATACTGCACACCGCCCGCGGAAACCGGCATTTTACCGCACTTTACTCCAACACCGCGCGAGCCCATGAAATGGGCACCACTCACGACTGGGTGGTGATTTACCTGGAGGATCATCAACAGCACCAGCATGGTCGGTGGACGGTGATCACCTCGACATTTGGCCGGATGCGCGGGCAGCGGATTGTCCGCGGCCGCGAAGATGAATGTCGCGAATATTACGAGCGCCTGGAGCGGAACAATCAATTACTTTGGCAAGAGCCGGCAAAATAACGGTACGCTGGCCCGTTATGGCTGACCGCGACGCAGCTTAATATCGCAACGTTGCCACTAGCGGCGCGGCGCCCGGCATTTGCTCGCCTGAAACCGAATAAACATCGCCGCGATGCCGGATGCATTGTGCGATCGCCAGTTCGACGAGGTCGTGGTCAAAATCCTTGCCGGCGGACTGGTAGTCAATCGATTGGTTGACCGGGTTAAACTCGCCTGGAATTGAGGCGTTTTCATTGACGATTAAACTGTCAATTCGACCCTCGTGAGCCGCCATCAGAATGGCTTGCATCTCGGCGGAAGTCTTGGACGTATCGGCGTGTGCTCGATACTTCTCCAGGGCTTTATCCCGCAGGCCGTCCAGATGCCTTTCCACGATCGGCCAGGCCTTCTGCCATAACTGATGAGGCGAAAGTTCCTCGGCACCGCCGGTAATCTGCTGATCGACCAGGTGCTTGTAAGAATTGACTTCGCGGTACATCGGACCGCGATCCTTGACGCAAGCCAGGATCAGGGGCCGGTTGTCAGAACTCAGGTACCGGGATACGACGGCATCAATTTCGCGATAAAACGCCGCGATATCGTCGTTGGTCGCGTCCGGCTTGCCACCTTGGCCGGTATACACGGCGCCCTTCCGTTCTCGGGCGGCTCGCGAACCGGTGTGCACTTGAGCATGTGGCTCAACCGATGTGTAGTCGAGAAAATCTGTCATCGTCGTCGGCAAATCGGCAACATTGATTTGGTCAATGTCCGTTCGATTGGCGCCAAAAAAGCGAACATCGTTTTGCCCCAACGCCAACACATAAAACTGATCGTCGCCGATGACGGCGCGCAGCATCGGCCGCACAAAAAATTGATCGGAAACAGCTACGCGCTGCTCAAACGATGCGCCCAGTCGCCAGTGCCGCAGCCGGTCGGCGTCCAGGAACAGCGCCAGCCCTTGTTCGGTGTGTTGCCAGAAATCGCGATCGTCGATCAAATTTTCGACCGATTTTAAGTAGCGGGTCGCATCGACCGAGCTCATCCAGTGCCCCGATAGCTTTTGGTGCGCGTCGTCGTGCAAGTTTTTAAGGCGAATCGCCCCCTGTTGCGTCTTGGTTCCCGCCGTTTCCGTTGGCAGATAGATCGTAACGCACGGCGCATTCTTGCTCGTGACAAGATCATGCAGTTGGGCTTGTGTAAATCGATCAATCATGAGACGAGTTCCTGTTTTGGTTGCGGAAACTGCGTGCGTTCTTTAACAGTCACAACAACAATGCAAAGCTTGTGCCATTCTGCTGGGTTGAGCCCAGGCAATTTTCGGCGTAGTGGCATGTCGATCCGGCACCCGCGCGGCATACGCTATTACACGTGGGCCGGCCGAAGCCCGCTTAGTCAACGCCTGGAGTATGGCTGCTGCACCCACAGGCCGGTGTAGCGGCGCGGATACCAGTAGACTGGGCCATAGTAGCCGTAGTATCGGCGCGGGTAATAAGGCCGATAGACAGCGCGCGGTGGCGGGTAAAAGCACCAGATCGAGCGAGTAATACCAATCGCAACAGGATAGTTGTATTTGATGCCCTGTGGCGGGCAATCGTAGGAGTAGTAAACCTGTGCGGACAGCTTGGACGGGCACGCCATCACCAGGGCCACCCCGAATAACATTACGGCTATGGTTATCTTCAGCGTGTTCATGGCTGAGCCTCCCAACATTCGTTTGAAAACACCCCGTCTCTTCGGAGAAAATCGAGCAAAACCTGTGCCAAGTTGGTTAGATGACTGCCGTTTAACCGAACGCATCAAGAAGCGGCACGGGGGACCATTTGGCTCATGCGTCAAAACTGTTTTCGCAGAGAATTAGTTCAAAGCGTAGTTCGATGCGATGGGCGCATTGATTTGAGCCTGTTGGGGCGCCACGCTTCGCCCACTGTGCCCAATGGCTCAACCGGTGCCCGGCGTCGATTAGGTGCGGTGGTGGACCAAACACCACTAACAACATCCGTTGTGGATGTCGTTCCGATAAGTCATCGCATGACAAGTTTGAGGTGCTCGACAATGACGGATTTCTACTGCCCTTGTCGATACTTGATATGATGCCTGGTGCCTCGCCGGTTCATTCCAATTTGCCGCCACGCGCTTATTGTATTGGGTAACCCCTTAACACTATGCTCACGAGAATGGGAGACTTCCGATGGCCAAGCGAAAAAAGAAAAGCACAAAAAAAAAGAAGTCCATTTCGTCCAAACGCAGGCCGAGGAAAAAGGCTTTGTTGGTCGGTGTTAACAAGTACAAGATGCCGGGCGCGGATCTGCGCGGATGCGTCAATGACGTGGCGAATATCAAGGACGCCATCGAACAATACTGCGGATTCGATCGCAACGTCCGCACACTGGTCGACAGTAAAGCGACAACGCGGCGGATCAAGACGGAAATGGAAAGGTTGGTTGACGGCGCGATTCCGGGCGACGTGCTTTTTATGCACTTCTCCGGTCACGGCTCCAACGTGCCGGATAAATCCGGTGACGAGGCGGACAATCGGGACGAGATTCTCTGTCCTACGGATCTGGATTGGTCCGATCCGTTGTTGGATGACTTCATCCGCGACACGTTCGATTCCCTTCCCAGCCGCGTCAATCTTACGGTGATCTTTGATTGCTGCCATTCGGGAACCGCGACGCGCGCGATTCTGCCGCCGGACACAAAACTTCCTTTGCAACGCTACCTGCCGTGTCCACTAGATATTATGGCCGTCGAATCGGGTCGTTCGCTAACGGGCAAATCGCGCGGCAAGAATGCGCGCATGAAACGATCAGCGCAAAGCCGGGGCAAGGCGAAAAAAGACGTAACGACGCTAAATACTCCGGAGGTTTTGATCAGCGGCTGCCGGGATGACCAAACGTCAGCTGACGCATACATTGCTGGCAGTTTCAACGGAGCGCTGACGTATAACCTGGTCAAGTCGATCAAAGCGGGTCGCGGGAAACTGACTTGTCGCGAGTTACACGCGAAAACGTTGTCTCGAGTCAAGAAAGGCAAGTACGAACAAACGCCGCAACTTTCCGGCAAGGCCGCAAACATCGACCGCGTGTTCCTGCAATCGTATGTATAGATTCAGCTTGGGACTGAAGCGAGTGCGTCCCGTCGCTCACCAACACCGAAGCGCCGTCGGCGGGTCAAACTTGTCTGGTTACCAAGCTCGTTGACCGGTAATTCGTCGCGAAAAAAACAGGCTGAGCCGATTTGCGCAGAACCTGTCAGGTTGCAGCACCAAAGAAAATGCTTGGGACACGAAATCCCGTGAGCGCGCGCACCAATGCCGTCATTCTAACCATCTGGCTTGCATCAAGGCTTAACGACGACGACGCAAACTGATTAACGTCAACCCGACGATCATCAGGCCCAGCGACGACGGTTCTGGGATGACGGTCCAACCAATGTCAGCCAGAATTCCAATTTCGGCCGCCGAATAGGCTCGACGTTGAACGCCGGGCCCGATGGAGAACTGCATTACGGCGTTCGTCGGCGTGATGTGGCTGATGCTGGATCCGGGCACAAATGTACCGGGAGCGTAAACCGGAACCGGTAGTCCGCCATTGGCTGCCATGGCGTTTGGCCCACCGAAAAAGACATCCATGCTGGTCAGGTCACTGGCATTGCCAAGGTAAGTTCCGCCAGGCCCGAACAATGCCGTGCCGTCGCCTCGTTCCAAGAAACTATCGTAAACCGAAAATACGTCCGGATTCGTACCATTGAGTCCCGTGCCGTTCGAATTCAACAGGGACAGGAATCCCGCCGCGTGAGTAATTTCGTGAAGAGCGACACTAAACAGATCGAACTCGCTTCCGCCCGGCGCACCTAATCCATTATTCCACGTGTAACCAAAATCAAATGTTGAAGTGGCATCGGGCACTGCGCCGGTGGGATCAACGCCGGTCGTGGCATGATCAAAGAAAAAGCCGTTGGCATATCCGTTTGGCCCGGTGAAGAAGAACGGTCCTGCTGTGGCCAAAAACCCTGTGCCGTCCGTCTGTGAGTTGTTGAACGTCATATCGACAGTTCCGTTTTCGTTTACCACCGTATTGATGTAATTGAAAACGGCACCAACTGTGGCTCGTCGGGTTGCACCGAATACGGGGTCATCGAAACCCACATTCGTATTATTTACGACATCATCGAACGTGATGTTGAACGTGATGTCAGCCCGCAGTTGAGCAGGAACGAGCAAAAGACAAGAAAGAATAATTAAGAAGAGGCGATATCTCACGGGTCTAAGCTCCAAGACTGGCGCGGCATATTTTGGAACTAGGATAGCTATGGAGACACTGATGTCAAGATTCTGGCAGATTTGCCGGGAAAAACGGCAAAGTCCGACGGCATCTGACGGCAGGCGATTACACGCCAGTAGTGAGGCAACACCTTACGTGCCACCCAAAACAAGTATGCTCCGTACGTCATCAGGTTTTGCAAATCGGGGTGACAGGATTTGAACCTGCGACCTTTTGACCCCCAGTCAAACGCGCTAGCCAGGCTGCGCCACACCCCGGTATCAGAGGGGTTCAGTCTAACTTTTTCGCCGCTGCGGTTCCAGATGATCCCCATACCACAGAGTTCGTTCGCCAAAGTTTACTGATCGTCACGATGTCAATCAAATAATGCCGGAATACGTCGTCATGCTGACTAGGTGGAGCGTCGGCCAAATCTCGCCGCACACCAAATTGCGCGAACGCCAAATCGCGAAACGCCGTCACTGGTGCACCAAATACCGCGTGAGGATGCACATCGGGCAGGTTGGTCCAACCAGGCGCAAACGCTTCGGGGGGCGGGGTGTATCGAATCAGCCATACCGCCTGGTCAACACCCGCACCCAGGGCAAGATCGAATTGCTGCCGTCGGTAATAAATCTGTGATCCGCAGACAGCAACCGCCGCTCTTCCAGCTATTCAAATTGCAGGCGCGACCGAGTTCGATGGCATCTCATGGTGTGATCAAGCCGAGACAATGATGCCGGCATTGCGATGCGACTCTTGCCTTTTTTTGGTCTTGTCGCTGGAGACACCGCGATGGTCAATTTGGCCGACCTGTCCGCGAGAGTTCTTATCCGTTTCTCAGCGGCGCCAGTTCGACATGTTTCTGCAACTCGTCGTACAGCAAGTTC
>JBFILF010000170.1:0-10101 GCA_041599835.1 Pirellulaceae bacterium | reverse complement strand
TCGCTTCGAGCGAATCTCTTTTTCAGACGGAACCTCCGGTCGAGACGCGACACGGGGATTGAGTTGGCGCAACAAAGCTTCCTGGGCCGGGGCCAGCTGCGAGAATCCCAGCGCCAATAGGATGGCAGCGATGGTAGCGCGGTTGAACAAATCAAATCCCTTTGATTGCCGAATATCGGGTAGAAAAACGCGGCAATCCTAGAGAACCTGCTGATTCGTGGCAACTGCAGTCATTTCGGTTCTAGCATGCCGCTTAGCACACGCTCGAGGGGGGTCAGCGATGTGTGAGACCCCTGCTGGTCGTAGATGTCCGGCCGAGCCTGATTTCGCATTGACACATAGAGGGCCGACCAGGCGATTAAGTCCAGTGGCTGGTCGCCCACCAGTTGGCGGTGGGCAACTGGGCCCGCCACGCGAAAACCATTTTTCCGCGGGCTACTTATCGTATTCCATGTTCAACCGGACCCCGATCTCGCGCAGCTCGTCCAATTTCTGCCGCGAACCTTCATTTAGCGGGTTGTTGGCCAGGTACAGCTTCCAAAACAGAGCAAACCGCTTTTCGTTTTCGGCGTCCGCGCGAGCCATCTCCACCAGCGGGCCGATATCCTCAATTTGATTGCCGTGCAGAAAGGTAAACGTTAGCCGCCGCTGGGCCATCAGTGGCGTTACGTCGTGGATCCGGTTGTGACTTAGATTCAGACTTTCGACCTGCAATTCGCTCAGCGGTGAAATGTCTTCCAGCTGATTGTGGTCGAGGTGCAGCGTCCACAGTTTTCCCAACTCTTTTAAGGGGCGAATGTCCGAAATCTTGTTGCGGCTGAGATACAACACGTTTAGCGATTTCAGCTGGCCCAAGCCGTCGAGTTTTTCAATTTGGTTCCCGTCCAGCTTGAGATACTGCAGCGCGGCGATGTTACCCAGCGGTGACGGGTCGGCAACTTGATTATTTGACAAATCGAGCGATTGGAGATTCTTGAGCTGACCCAGCGGTGATACATCCGTAATGTCATTATCGGCCAGCCGCAATTCTCCCAAATTAATGCAATGCTCGAGCCCGGCAAGCGACTTAATTTCGCGGCCCACTGCATTTAAAAAATAAATGCCACGCAGATCCTCTTGGGTAATTTCGTCGCCGGGCTTTTGCCGCTGTTTCTTCAGCTCCAAAACTACCGCTCGCAAATTTTCGTCCGGCACGAGTTCATCGCCACTGACGGGGCAGACACAAACCAAACCCAGCAACGCCAACACCAGACTGCGCTGAATCAGTTTGTTTTCCATAGCGATCTATCTCCCTTGCTTGCCGCCGGACTTTTGATCGTCTTTTTTGGGCGGGTCGGTTTTTGGCTTTGTTTCTCCAGATTTGTCGGGCGCTGATGAATCCTTCTCTTCCTGTTTGGAGCCCGACGATTCGGAAGCCTCAGTCTCACCGGTTTTATCGGATTGCGGATTCGATGCGGCGGCGGCGTCTTGGCCGAGTCGGTCCGAGTCGGCGTCGCTTACGTTTGAATCGGGCACATCGTCCGTATTGCCTTCGCCTTCACTGGTCGATTCGCCGTCGGGCTCCGCTTCGACTGCTTTTTCCTTGACCAGATCTCCACGTGACAGTCGAAGCTTGTCAAAACTGTCGCCGGGAATCACGTAATACCATTCGGCAAAGCGGCGGTTCAACTCTTCGGCTTTGTTTTGGCCATCGGTGACTTTTTGCTGATACTCCTTGGACAGCCGTTCGTATTCTTGCAGGTCGGCCTCGTATTTCAGTTTGTCAGATTCGTACTGGCTGCGAATTTCGGCCAGCCGATCTTCCTGTTCTGTTTCCTGTTCCGTTTCTTGTTCTGTTTCCTCTTCAGAGGTCGTTTCCTCGGTTTTCGATTCGTCTTGCTTGTCGGCCTGGCCGGCGTTCTGGCCTGGGTCTTGTTCGGTTGTCTGGTCGTCGCCGGTCGATTCCTTTAACTCGGCGGGCATTTCCGGTTCCACGGGCTGGACCGGAGCCTCGCCCAAGTATTTCTGGTCAAACTCGACCCGCACAAAAACGTAACGACCCGGTTTGCTGCTGGTGCTTGGATCGTCAGTGCCGTCGGCCTGTTTGGTTGCCTCCTGGTTACCGGGTTCGCCCGCCGCTGCCTCCGGACTTTCGTCAGCTTGTTTTGCATCGGGATCAGTGCTTCCTCCCGCGGCGTTCTCACCTGAATCGGAACCGGTTGAGGTTAATCCGATCTCCAATTCTTCTTGACTACCGGTAAAAGCGCGACCGAAATGCAGCCGGTAAACCAATCCGTCGCTGGTCGCCACATTCATTTCGCCCTCGCGGGCAATCAGCCGCAAGTTTTCCTGGTTGCCGTCTTCGCCGGGCTGCAGCAAGAATCCGCGGGCCAATAAATCGGTTTGCAGGCGGTCGACGTCACCCTGCGATCGCAGTGCTTGGCGATCCAGCTTGAGATCCGGCGTTAATCCCTGCTGCTTGGGGCGCACGCCGGCGATGCTTAAACTGGCAACGGTGCTGACCGATTCGCGGATCGCGTCGGCATCCACCTCTTCATTTTCTTCATCCAGCCCGTCCAAAGACCAGGGATCACTAGACGTTTCTCGGCTGAGTGTGCTGACTTCGCGATTGGAGATTTCGCCCCGCAATTCGTCGAACGAATAGTTGTTGATGGTCAGCTCCGTCACATCCCAGTTTTCAATTCCCAGCAAATCAGTTTCGATCCAATCCGTGAATCGGGTCGACAGATCGATGTCCAGCGACGCGAGATAAACTTCTTCTTCATCGGGATGCCTGACGTAGTATTCGCCGGATTGGCCGTCGGCCTGGTTGCCGATGATATAGTCGGCCAGCACCGTGTCGTCTTGGCCCCGCAAAATAATCCGACGGCCAATGCCCTCGATATCGTCCACATTCAGCGCGTCTTGTTGGGGATTGACCACGCCAAATTGGGCGTGGTCGGCTTGCCACCGGGTCACCATGGCGCCGCGGCGAATGCCGATCACCGAAGCCGCGGTGCGAGCCAATTGATCCGCGGCGTCCGCTGGATAATTGTGGTGCGACGGGATCACCCATCGGCCGTTTTCCAGTTGCTGCACCCGAAAATCCAGCGGTCGCACGTTTTCTGTATCGAACACATAGACTTCCAGGGACGATGCCAGCGTCGGATCGGTGAATTCCGGATAAAACTCTTCGCCGACTTTGCCGAATTCCTTGATAGCCGCCGGGCGACTGGACCACTCGATGATGCCCGTGATGGCCAGGCACACAAAGGCGGCGGCGACAAAGACCAGCGTGCGGCTGGCGTCGGATGAAAATGGTTTGGCCGAGTCGCTAGTCAAATCGGTCGCTCGATCGGCAGACGCCGTTTCGCGGGTTGACGTCGCGGAGGGTTCGGCGCCGGGTTGAACCTGTTCGTCGGTTTTACTTGTCTCAGTTGCCACAACTCGTACTCCTGTTGGGTGACCGCCCGGTCGAAAGCCGTCCGGTCACCGGCGTCAGTCGGTAATGGTAAATGGTCAATGGTGCCGCCGTCGGCTGGCGACGACGTTACGTTTTTCGGACTGGACTCGGTTAATCAACACGAACAAGCCGACCAGCAGCGCGGGCAGCGGCGGCAACCAAACGGCCCAGCGTCGAATGCCGGACTCCAGTGATTGAATTTGCCGGTTCGTGTTGGCCTGGATCTTGCGAATCTGGTTGTTTTTGCGTTGCTCAATCTGGGCTTCGGCCAGGTTGAGGCGTTGTTGTTCGGCTTCCTGAGCCTGTTTCAGCAGCTGGGATTTGGCAATCGGGTCGAGGTTTTCGTTTTGCTCGATCTCGTTGACTCGTTTGCTGAGTTGTTCACGGCGTTTGGCCAATTCCTCGTCGGCTTCGGCGTCGGCCGCGTTTTCTGCCTTGTTGGCCTGTTCGAGAAATTCCCGTTTGCGGGCTTCGACTCGGGTCAAGGTGCGGTGCCGCGCGCGGCGGCTGCGCAGGTCAATGAACTCCTCATCTCCGACCAATGCGTCGACGGCATTCAAAACAAACGTGACATTGTCGAACTGCAGATCGAGGTTGCCGAGATTTCGTTCTTCAAAGAAAAAGTCGGAGATCATGTCGATGTCGGCAACGAAAATCACGTTCAGCGGGTTGTCGGCGGAACTGGATTTGATATGCGCGGCGATCGCGTGCGTCTGGCCGTCGATGCGACGCAACGGATTGCGGCGCGGATTGGCGGTCATTTGCATCGTCATGAAATTGAGTCCGCTTTCGTCAACAAAGTTTTCCCAGTCGAGCACACCGGAGTCAGCCCCGGTCGTAAGCAGCGGCGCAAATTTTGTATCGCCGCTTGAGTTTTCATGCGCGACGGTTCCCGCGTACAGTGCGATCACCTGCTGCAGGCCGCTGGTGATCCGGCTGTCGGGGTTGAAGGCGTTTTGGTTGCCGCCCTCGCGGGTGATAAACACATACTCCGGCGGCAGCATGCCGAACTCGGGATGCGGGTTATTGACGTCGAACACGACGCGGTCATACGCCCAGCGAATTTCCAAGGCATCCAGCAAGCGGGTGGCTCGGCCGCCGTCGGCTTTTGGCTGGGGTTGCGGTCCACCGCCCCCGAACATGCCCATCTGACCGCCGGGACGTGGTTTGGGCTGGCGCGGCGCGCCAGTCACGCCGAACCCGCTGTTAAAGCTCAAGGGGAAGGGATCGTCGAAAATCAGCGTTGGCTTGCCGGATTTGACATACGTCACAAGGTTGTCCAATTCGGCATCGATTAACGACGACGGCATGGCCGCCAGCAACACGTCAAACTTGTCGCCATCGATTGCCGTGGCCGGTGACACTTCCTCGACGTTGTATTGCTTTTTCAACTCGGTCACGATTCGCCAGTCGCGTCCCCCGATGATCCCGGCATCGGTTGTCAGGATCCCCAGCGTGTGTCGATCCTTTTGAGCCACGGTTTGCACCGACCGAGTCAATTCGTATTCGATCGGCAAGCCCTTTCCAAAAAACGGCACCACGACCTTGTCGTAACTGCTGATCACCACAGCGCCGAGGTAGACCTCGACCTCGGATCGCCGCCCGTCAACTTCCGTCATCACCTGCATGGGACGAATGCCAAAATGTTCGGCCTCTTCGGCCTGCTGGCTGAACGGGGCAACGTCCACATATCGGACTTCCAAGTTCTTTCCGCCCATTTCATCGAATTGGCGCAACAGTCCGACCAACCGCTTGCGGGTCTCGACGTATTCGCGCGGCATTTGCGGGCTGAGAAAGGCCTGAATCTCGATGGGCCGTTCGGCATTCAAACCGCGGAGCATTTGCTTGGTCACCGGCGACAGGCTGAACAGTTTTTCGGTGGTCGCATCGACTCGGATGGCCGCATAGCCGGCCCAAGCGATGACGCAAATCAAAATGAGGGCCAGGCTGACGGCGCGAACCGAATATTGCATACCCATGCCCGCCCGCCGAGTCGAACTCCAATGCCGTCGCGTGATGAACACCAGGTTCAAATACAACATGAACACCGTGAATCCGGTGAAATACAACAACCCCGATAACGGGATCACACCCATGCCAAAATCGCGAAACTGCTCGCGGAGGCTGAGACTTTCAAAAAAATCGCGCCCTCCCAAAAATCCTCCCAGATAACCGATGAATACCGGGATACCGCAAATCACAATGCCGATCACAAACGCCACCGTCAGGCTGCTGGTAAAAATCGACGCTAACATCCCGGCACTCAGCAAGGCCGCCCCGGCAATCCAGTAGCCGAAATAGGTGGTGACAATTAGCCCCCAGTCGGGGTTGCCCAAAAACGCCAGCACGATCACGTGCGTGGTCGAAAACAACAATGCCACCGAATACACCGCCAGGACGGAAAAATATTTTCCCAGCAAGATTTCCACATCGTTGGCAGGCATCGTAAACAGCAGTTCGTCCGTGCCCGTTTTCCGCTCGTCCGCCCACACGCTCATCGTGATCGCCGGGACAAAAAACAGCAGCATCAACGGAAACCACTGCGTTAACTGATCGAGACTGGGTTCGTTAGCGGTGAAAAACTGGGCGTTGAACGCCATGGCGCCACCGGCTACGACAAACACCACGATAAACAGGTATCCCAGCACGCCGGAAAAATAGCTGGAAAAGTTCCTGCGAAAGATCGGCCAAATCACTTTCGGTCGAATCATCGTAAGCTGCGCTCCGCTTCAATTATGTGTCTATTTCGCGTGTTTGTCTCAAGCCGCCGAGGTGAGCTCCCGAAACTTTTGTTCCATGGCCGTCCCCTCGGCCCCCAGCTCTTCGCGCGGGCCGTCAAATACCAAACGACCTTCGCTGATCACGATCACGCGGCTGCAAACCGCATGGACTTCCTGAAGAATATGGGTGGACAACAGCACGGTCTTGGTTTCCCCCAACTGGCAGATCAAATCGCGAACGCCCTGCACCTGGTTGGGATCCAGACCGCTGGTGGGTTCGTCCAGAATTAGTACTTCGGGGTCGTGCAATAACGCCTGAGCCATACCGACTCGTTGCCGATAACCGCGGGAAAGTTTGCCGATCGCCTTGCCCCAAACGTCACCGAGCCCGCATTGCCGAGCCACGTACTCCAAACGCTCAGCCAATTTGTCAGGATTCATCAACCGGGTTTGGCCGGCATAAGTCAGAAAGGTTTCCGGAGTCATTTCCAGATACAAGGGTCCATTTTCCGGCAGATAGCCGAGAATCTCAGCCGCTCGCAAACGATCATTGGACACGTCAAAGCCACCAATGCGGGCATGACCCTCGCTGGGAGCAAGATAGCCAGAAAGCATTTTCATGGTCGTCGACTTGCCGGCGCCATTGGGTCCCAGGAAAGCGCAAACCTGTCCGTTGGGCACCGAGAAGGTGACATCGCTGACGGCGGCAAACTCGCGATAAAACTTGCTGAGGGCGACCGCCTCAATCATTTGTTTGCCATGCGTTGATTTTTTGGCCATGGTTACTCCCGAACATCATTCCTTGCCTGCGGCATCTAAGTATAAATAGCAACACGTTACCCCAAATTAACCTGACGATTTCGGCGGATTTTCAAGACCTTAGTTCGTCTTGAACGACCCGATGTTTCGGGTGCGGCCGGAGAGTGGATGTCGCGCGTGCATCAAGTGGTTACCAATTGGTGCTCCAATTTTAGCAAACGAGATACTCCAGTTGAACGTTGGCCGCCGGGCACCAGGTCCAGGCGGCCACGGCGGCAAAAAAGCTCGCCAGATGCCCGGCGTGGTCAAACCCCGCCCGCCAATGGCAGTTGACGGGTGCCGATTCGCCCTGCATTGCAACTGGTATGCCAAAAAAACGGCAATTCGCCCACGCGGTTTCGATGCAGAAAGGCCGAAAAAAGGGCCAAAAAACCAAGTTCTCCGCGGGGCCGACCGGTAGATCACGGGATCAACACGCCCGCGTCGCCAATACGGAGGCGACCGATGTCTTAGACAAATTGCCCCCTCCGAGGCTGCTGGCTATTGCTCTTTTTCCAGGAGCGCTTTGATTTCGGCGGGCGGATCGAACAGATCCGGCGGCAACTTGACGTTGTGTTCGACCGAAGTGGTCGTCAAAACGCGTTGTTGACCCATCAGCTGCGTTTTCATGGTATGAGGAAGTTTGACGCCATCAACCTCTTTAAAGTCAGACGGCATCACCGTCACGTCGATGGTTCCCGCTTCGGAAATCACGCGTGTCTCCACCTTTAAGGGCAGGTAACTGTTTTGATCGAAAAAGACTGTCATCGGATTAGGTTCGGATTGCTCTAGTCCTTCACCCTCGAGCGGTTTAGGCTCGAACACCACTTTGAAACAGTCGTTTCCGTCAATTTGCTCGATCCCAGTACACTCGGCCGATTGGAAAATATCTTTCCAATACGCGAAACGATCGAACCATGAGTCGCGAAGTCGATGTTCCCGGGCAGCTCCCTGTTCAACAATGGGTCCTTGTAAATCGGAAAGCGACCAAGCCACTTTACCGTCAATTCCTTGTTGTATTTTTCCTAAGGCCTCCGATTCAAGGATGACTAAAGCTTTGTTGGGCTTTGCAGCATAAACGGTTAACGACAGTTCGATCCCGGCATTGACGATTTCCAGTTTGCCTTTGCTGACGCGGTTCTGGATCTTGTCATAAGCTTCCTGACCACCGGTGGCTTCAATGTGATTTTCAAGCACGGATTCGCCGGAAGGCAAGTCTTGCGCTGCGAGTTTGGTGGTCGCCCAACCCATGATGACGAGGATCGACAATGTTTGCACACACGCCAGCGTGCGGTTTTTCCCCATGAATGGCAGAGTTCGCTTGGACATTGCGTCAGTCTCCCAAAATAAAATTGACCAGTTAGCTGATTTTCACGCGGATTTGGGTTCACCTTTCCTGTCGAAACGATGGCCGACGAATTGAACCCGTTGGCGACAACCTCATCGATTAATGGGATTGCCTAATTTGTTGTTCAACCCAATCAACGGCGGCTTCCAACTGCAGATCCCTTCCCTGCAGCAATGCCTCGCGTGTGTGTTGCACGGTTAAGTGCGGCGTGACACCGACGCCCTCGAGTGACTGCCCGGTCGTCATGGAAAAGTAGTTGGCCCGGGCGTACTGGAACCCGTCGCCGTTGGGCAATCGTTCGATCGAACTGCCCAGCACCGCGCCCGCAGTCCGCACACCCACGAGATGCGCCAGTTGCAGATCCTGCATCCCGCTGGCAAAAAACTCGGCTGCTGAAACCGAATACTCATCGATCAAAACCACTACCGGACCCACGTACGGATTGGGCCGCGGGTGCACAAGCATCTTCAGTTCTGCGTCACGCATGACTAACGTGCCCGTTTGACGTTTCTCGTCCACCAACCAGCCCATCATGGCTGAGGCCATGCCACCTAGCCCTCCTCCATTGCCGCGAACGTCGATGATGATCCCTTTGGTTTCCATGAAATCCGTCATCGCCTTGTTAAACCGACGCATGACGTGGGGTGGGTCCATGAATGCATTGAAACGAATGTAGCCGATATTTCCGGCCAGCTTCTCGACGTCAATCCACACGTGAAATTCGGGAATATGGCCAAACTGAGACGGTTTTCCTCGTTCGGGAGCCAATGGGATCGACAAATCTTTTTCGGCGTCGTTGCCGTCGCGAAACACAACATCGATGGTTTGTCCCGGCTTGCCACGTAACCGGAGTTTGGCGGCGCTGACCAAAATGGCTCGGCGGTGTGGGTTGTCCTTTAGTCTCTCAGAGATTTCGGCCAGTTTGGCATCAACTTCTTCGTCACCAATCTTAAGCAGCTGCCATCCCCGCCGAATCCCCAACTTGTCGGCGGGTGAGTCGGCGATAATGTCGGTGACAACGATGTGATTGTCGATAATACGCACGTCCATGCCTGTGACATGTTCGCCTGGGAGTTTTTCCTGCCCCAGCTGCTGGTAAGCTTCTGCCGGAATAATTCCGAAATGCGATACGTTCATTCGGTTTAACAGTTCGCCCATCACGCCGCGTGCCGCTTCGTCTGTCGTCGCTGATTCAAGTTTCTGTCTCAGTTCGACGCGAGCTGCTTCCCAATCCACGCCTCCCAGATCCGGATCCCAATATTGGTCCCGGACCTTTTTCCACACATAGTCGAACGATTCAAGATTCAACTGCCGTTGCTTGTCGGTTAGTGTTTGCGGCGACGCCGGATGTTGTGGGGCCGCATTTACCGAGCTGATGAACATAACGCAAAGAAGCAGCGTCAATCTAAGCATGAGATGAGTCCCAATAAAATTCTTTGCGTCTTGTCCCTCGTGACCCTTGATCGGTGCGGCGATCGTTAGCCGATCATCCATTTGCCCCGCGCCGCTAATAGGGATTTCGCAACTTGTGTGCCGTTCACACAAACTTGCCGCTGTGCCGATCAAATTGGATCCTGGGGCTTCGCCTGATGGGCGAAACCGCGCGCAGGGCCGATTCAGCTCGGACAGCGTATCGTGCATTCATTGCGCGGGGCCATCACGATGCCTGTCACGATGCCTGGCGATCGACGTAAAAGTACGATTCGGCAATCGTCACCTGAGATGCTGCTGGCAGCCAACCGCGTACGCCTCACGGAGCCAACCCAAAAGCTGCGAATCGAGTTGGTCAGGAT
>JBFILF010000169.1:0-10195 GCA_041599835.1 Pirellulaceae bacterium | reverse complement strand
GATGCCCTGCGCCTGAGCATATAGGTCGGTGCGAAGTTGTTCCCAGCGGTCGGGATAATCTTTGCGGTTGTCCAATGTCAACTGGTGTTTGTGCGCATTCCAGTAATTAAGGTCAACCGGTTGTGTAGCAAAGCCTCGTTTCAGGCCGTCATCTTCAACCGTGCGACGAAAACCCCATTCGATTGGTAGTTTTTGAACCAATTCGCCGTGCGTGCCGTCGATCAACGGAATCAACTCGCGGTAATGTTTCACTTCGCCCGGCCACCAGGAATAACCATTTTGTTCGACTTGATACCGGCGATAGGTGGTAAAGATACCGCTCATCTCTGTCAGTTCCTCACGCCGGGCCAGGGCTGTTTCACCGGCAGCGACAGCGGCGGCGAAGTCACAATCTTGGGATGCCGACAGGACCATCGACAGGTAACCGGATAAAACGTCAAAACCCAGTCGGGTAAATTTCATGCGCTGGATATACCGCTGTTCATTTCGACTCAAGGGCCGCCCCTGTACGCGAAGGCCATTGACGATCTGTTCTGCCTCCAGCAGCGATCCGCGCAGCGATTCAATAACTTGCGGCGTGTAAATTGCTGGGGCAATGAAATATTCGTGTTCGGTACAGATGGTGTTTTCCCAAGCGGCATAAATTGTCGACCAGTATTTTTCCATCGGCTCGGCTGCTGGGCCATAAAAGTTGGGATAGAAATCGGCTAACAGCGCGTTTACATCTTCATCCGGATTCCACAACAGGCGAGCGCGCAAATACAAATTGATAAACGTTGTCGCAATCGCATTGCGACTTTCGGTGTTGACGCCCAGAATGCCCGCTTTTCGATAGTGTTGAATGTCGTGGCGAAAGGACATGTGAGACGGATTGGGAATGTCTCGCCACACCATCATGCTTTGATCGTAATCGTAGATGCACAGCCGACCCTGCATGACTTTGGCCCAGCGATACATCATGTCGCGGTATTCCTGACGAGCCGGAGACCGCCGGTCATCCATGCCGTGAATCGGATCAATGTCGATCGGCGCCAGCTCGCAAAACAGAGACTCTTCGGCCCGCATTTCTCGAACGGGTGGCAGCGTCATGTTGGCGTATGCTAGAAAACCTATTTTGCTGTGACTCTGCGGATATGTTTCTCGAAGCATTCGCGCGACATTGTTGTATAACTCCAACATCGGATCGGTCACGCTCCAGCTCATGAAGTACTTGTCCCACTGCAATTTCAATAGTTTTTGATCGCGTGGATCATCGGACCGGTAAGGTCCATCTTCCATGCCCAGCGAAAAAGACTCCCCCTGGGCGTACATTTGCTCCACTTGTTCAACAACATGTTTGGCCGTGGCCGGATCCGTGATGGGGAAATCAAACGGGTCCTCGCTGAGCCCCTTGGTGTATTTGCCCAACGCGTGCCCGGTGGTCGGCATGTCGCCTCGACCCGTCATCATGTTGCGCAGCTGGAATTCCTTTTCGCCGCTGTTGTCACCCAGCCATGAGATCCAGTAAGAGCGAATCTCAAACGGTGACGAATACACGTGGTCGAGCGAGCCGATTTTCAGAACTGGCCGTTCGGGAATGCATTCGCCAAATTCGGTAGGGATATACCAACGGCAACCCCAACGGCGCAACAGTTCGGCCACGGCAAAGTAATGGCTAAAGTCATTGTTGCCGGCGAGGTAGACACGTTGGCCGATCCGCCTGAGCGCGATGCCGTCTGTGCGCAAGTGCGGATTTTTCTTTAGCACCTGGTCGATCTCTGCTTGCAAGTCGGGTTGATATTCCAGCGCCAGCCGCCCCACGATGAATACCGGCGTGGGCTCCCGTAGTACTCGTTGAATGCTGACAGCGGAATCGGCCAACGCCAACTTGGCCCCAGACATGATTTCGACGTATTTGGCGAGATCTTCAGCAGCCATCCTTTCATAGGTGCCAGCCTGCGGCGACACGGCAATGACCGCGCGCGACGTGCCGCCCTCGGCGATCGTCAAATCTTCGGCCCATGTCGCATGCGCCGATACGGCCGTTGCCGCCAACGCCAAGTGGATGAGAATCTGCGACTTCGACTGGCAAGCGAGTTTGTTCACGGCGACCATTTTATTAATCATGACTCGTAACCATAGAATTGGCTGGTCAAGTCGCCATCAGTTTAACGGCCTCCGCTCGGCACCGCAAAAACAAAATAAAATAGAGCCTTAACGCCAAATGAATTCTGATTTTTACGTGTTTCACAATCGGGGTCTCACTTGCGTACGATCTGTGCATCGCACATTTTGCGAAAGGGCTGTCGCCATAGCATTGACCACTCTTCTCATCTGTGGTGCCATGAATAACTGATAGCCTTGGCCAAGTAACAAACGGCGGACAAAGGAATTGGCCGCAAGTGTGGACTCATGGGTGACGAAAATTCATTTCGAATCGCTTTGATCGGCCTGGTAGTTGTCCAAACGTTGTTCAGCTTCGGTTACATAAAACGATCTGGAGCTGCGTCGACCATCCTCCGCCGCCGAAACGAATCCAGATACATTACGATACCGCTCGTGTCGTCGTATCTGGGATATTGTGTGGGCGCTATAGCGTATTTGATCAATCCAAATTGGATGGCATGGTCGCAGATCTCGATCGGGGCCTGGATTCGCTGGATCGGTTTTGGCGCCTTGATCGTGGGTACGGCCATCATATTGTGGGGACTGCGGGCACTTGGCACCAACTTGACGTTTGTTCCAGCAACCAAGGACGATCACGTGTTGATTACTTCCGGTCCCTATCGCTGGATCCGACATCCGCTGTACACGGCCTTGATGGTCCAAGTGGCTGGAATTGGGTTGCTCACGGCCAATTGGTTTGTTGCCATGACGGGCGGATTGACATGCCTCTTTCTAGTGTTGCGTACTGGCAAGGAAGAAGACAACTTGATTGAGCATTTCGGTGACGAGTACCGACGGTACATGCGGCGCGTCGGCCGGTTTGTGCCGCGGCCATTTACGCCGAGCTGACTAGGGCGCGCGACTATTCATCGGATTCACCGTTGTCATCTGCTTGTTTCTCAGCTTCCTCGTCGTCCTTGTCATTCTCTTCCGAATCGCCGTCGCCATTTCGCTTGGCATACAAAGAGCGAAGGCGCAACGTGTACATGCCGCGACCGTGGGTGGCTGCGACCAGCACCTTGTCGCGCTCCTGAATGGCCAGATCGTGGACAAAGGTGATCGGGAGATCTTTGCCCAACACGTGCCAGGTGTTGGCCGAATCCAGGGTGACGTACACGCCTAGATCGGTTCCCACGTACAGGATTCCCTCGTGAAACGGGTCTTCGAGAATCACGTTGACCGGTCCACCGGGAATGCCTTCGCTGATGTCTTCCCAAGTTTCGCCAAAGTCCCTCGAGCGATATACGTACACCTGGAAATCGTTGTCGCGCTTGCCGTTAAGCGTGACGTATGCGGTTGCCTCGTCGTACTTGGACGCCACCACTCGCGATACCCATTTCGTGGGAAGGCCACTGGTCAGGTCCCGCCATTGGTGTCCGCCGTTTCGCGTTCCGTGCAATCGACCGTCGTCGGTACCGGCGTACAGCACGCCAAAACGCTGGGGCGATTCAGAAAGTGCCGTAATCGTGGCGAACGGGATGTTGCCTTGGCGCGTGGGGTCATTAAACGTCAGATCATCACTGATTCGCTCCCATGATTGGCCCTGGTTCATCGAGCGAAACACGTATTGCATGCCGTGATAGATGACCCGGGAGTTGTGTGGCGAAAGGATAAAAGGCGCCAGCCATTGTCCCCGCAGCGGCGGTTCACCGTCGACGTCTTTGGGACGAATGTTTTCGGTTTCACGCGGTTCAAACGTCGAGCGATTGATGTTGCCGTAAAAACCTTCCGAGTAAAAAACATTTTCGTCGTCTGGATCGATCGCCATCGTGCTGGCTTCGCCACCTGGCACGCGCTCCCAATCCGTCAAGCGGCTGCGGCCCGGCCGGTAATTGGACGGTCCCCGCCAGCTGCCGTTGTCCTGGATCGATCCGTATGCGCGAAATGGTTTGGCGTTGTCAACTTCCACGTTGTAAAACTGCACGACCGGCAAATTCTCGAGGTTTTTCCAGGTAGCGCCGCCGTCATACGAGATGTTGATACCTCCATCGTTGCCGTTAATGATGTGATTCGAGTTCTCCGGATTGATCCACATGGCATGATGGTCGGCGTGAAGACCTGGAAAGCTGACGCGTTCGAATTTGCGACCGCCGTCGGTTGACTTGAGCAACGGTACGCCCATGACGAACACCGTGTTTTCGTCGTTGGGGTCGACCCGTATCTGGCCGAAGACCCATCCGTAAGTGGCGAACACGCGTTCCATGGTGCGATCGGATTCGCTGACTTTGGCCCAAGTTTCTCCGCTGTCGTCGGAGCGGTAGACTTCGGCGCCCTTGATCACCCCGGCCCGAGAACGGCCATAGTTGTCTCGTTCTTCGTCGTCCGGCTCGCGCGCCAGTTCATGATTGTCAATTACCGCGTACACCACGTTGGGACGAGACGGCGAAATGGCCAATCCGATCCGCCCGGTTTTACTGTAATCCGGCAATCCCTCTGTCAATTTGTGCCAGGTTTTGCCGCCGTCGGACGATTTAAAGATTCCGTCGTCTGGTCCCGGCAACGGGTCACTCCACGCATGTCGCGTGCGATTCCACATGGCGGCAAACAAGACATCCGGTTGCGACGCGTCCATCACAATGTCAATCGCGCCGATGTGATCGTCTAGAAACAGCACGCGATCCCAGGTGATGCCGCCGTTGGTCGTTTTGTAAATGCCACGCTCTTTGTTTTCGGTGTACTCATGTCCGGAAGCGGCCACGTAGACGATGTTGGGATCTTGCGGATGAACCAGGATGCGAGCAATGTGATGCGAATCGGCCAGGCCCATGTGCTGCCAGCTGTGGCCCGCATCGTCGGAGCGATACACGCCGGTGCCCGACATACTGCTGCGAAATATGTTGGCTTCTCCCAGCCCCACCCAAACGGTTTCAACTTGGTTGGGATCCACCGCAATCGCGCCGACCGAGCCTGAGGGTGCATCGTCAAAAATCGGCGTCCACGTGGTACCTTCGTTGATGGTTTTCCACACGCCTCCAGAGGCGGTTGCCACGTAAAACGTGAACGGTTGCCCGGCGGGGACGGCGATGTCCGTGACCCGACCGCTCATCAGTTCCGGACCGATAAACTTCCATCCCAGCGAATTAAAGGGTGACTCGTCCCGCATTTTCAAATGCTGCTCGTGCCAGTTGAGCCGGGTTGCCGAGTCGGTCACCGGCGGTTTGGTTTGCTGGGCGGAGGCCAGCAACGGCAATGCCAAGAGCACAAAAAACGATGACGCATTTCGAAGTCGTTTCATGCGGGTAGTCCCACCATCTGAATATTCAAAACAAAATGTGAACTCTCATTTTAGTTCAGCGCGAGATGATGTGGAGTATGACGCTGACGATCGCTCGCGGCGGCCTGAGATGATCGGGACGACTGAGCGAATCTCCTGACCACTTGGAACCGATTTGATTGCCCGGCTCGGCACGTGGCCGGCCGGTGGCTCGATTTTCCCGACTGGATTTTCAGGTGCCGCAAACCCAATCCGTGGGCCGATACCCGGGCCTGACAGCTGCGAATTCGCCGGCAAAACCGCCGGTTTCGGAACATTACACAGCTTTTACATACATTGCACAATATTCGCATTTGTGGTCTTCCGATATTCCCTACAATTTGCGGCTTGCTGAGGCACAGGCTTACCTGCCATGTTTTCCCCCGCCCATCGATCCTGGCCATGCCCATAGGGCACCAGATTTCATTGCCCCAAGGGCACCAGATTCATTTAGGAAGCGAACTCAATGTCAACCTTGTTGGATAAACCCCGATCAGATTCACAACAAACTGAGTGCCGGTCCGTCGTTTCCAATCGTACGGACCAAACCGAGGCGGACGTCGTGTCGCATTACGGTTTGGCTTCGGCAATCGACAGAATAGTCATGACGATTGGTGTCGTTGCGCCATTTTTGGGTTGCGTGGCTGCGATCTTATTGGCCTGGCAACTGGGTTGGATGAGCTGGTTTTACTTGGGCATGATGATTGGCGGCTATGTGATTACTGGTTTGGGCATTACGGTGGGGTTTCACCGGCTGCTGACACACCGATCATTTGAAACGTTCAAATGGTGCCGCATCTTTTGGGCCGGTCTTGGATCGTTGGCGATCGAAGGGCCGCCGGTCGCGTGGTGCATGGTTCATCGCAAACATCACCAGCACAGTGATCGCGAAGGCGATCCGCATTCACCGCATTTGCACGGCGGCGGATTTCGCAACGCTCTCAAGGGATTTTGGCACGCGCATACTGGATGGCTGTTTTACAAAAATTACACGCAGGAAAGTCTGGAAAAGTTCGTGCCGGATCTGATTAGCGACCGCAGTCTGCACAACATCGGACGACATTATTTGTGGTGGGTGATTGCCAGTTTAACGATTCCCGCGGTGATCGGTGGGCTGGTCACGCTCAGCTGGTGGGGTGCATTGCTGGGGTTTTTATGGGGTGGCTTGGCCCGGGTGTTTCTGACTCACCATATGACCTGGTCGATCAATTCCATTTGTCACATATTTGGAAGTCGCGATTTTGAATCGCGAGACGACTCGCGAAACAACCTGGTATTCGGCGTGTTGAGCTATGGCGAGGGCTGGCACAACAACCATCACGCATTTCCCACTTCGGCACGTCATGGATTGAAATGGTGGCAACTGGACATTAGTTGGCTGGTGATTTGCGGGATGCGTGCCGTGGGGCTGGCCTGGGACGTTCGCACACCCAGCGTCCAGGCACTCGAGGCGAAACGTCTCGATTGAGCAATCAACCGCTGACCCGATCCAGTCAGGCACTTTGCATATCGTCGGGATTCGAAACGAATCGGTATCCGGCTTCGCGAATCGTCAAGAAGTGACGAGGCTTTGTTGCGTCCTCTTCGAACGTCTTTCGCAATTGACTGAGGAACTGGTCGGGTGCGCGGGTTTGCACGTGGCCGGACATTTCCCACACGTTTTCCAGCAACTCCTGCCTCGAGATCACGCGTCCCTCGTTCAAGATGAAGTACTTTAACAGCTTCATTTGCAGCGCGGTAAGGCGAACTGGTTTGTCACGCACGATGACCTCGAACGACTGAAAATCGATTTTGGCCTGGCCAAACTGGTAGCGGTCGAGGGCCTGTGTTTTATTGATCGGGTGGGCGATCCGCCCGCCATTCATCGACAGCAGGTTTTTGACGCGGCTGAGCAACTCGTCCAAGTCAAATGGTTTAATCAAATATTGATTGGCCCCAACGTCAAATCCCCGCGCTTTGTCCTCCGGCAGCGTTCGAGCGCTCAGAATCAAAACGGGCATTTGGTGACCGGCGTCTCGCAATGTCTGGCATAACGTGTAACCGCTCATGCCGGGCAGCATCAAATCCAGAATCACCAAGTCGACTGCGTTTTCGGCGGCCGAAACCTCGCGCAACGCCGAATGCCCATCGCCGGTGACCGTGACCCGGTAACCTTCGGCCTCGAGATTGAATTTGATCCCAACGGCCAAATGGTGTTCGTCTTCGACGACCAAGATGTGTTTCGATTCCGCCATCGAGGGTTCCAGCGTCGGCATTCCGCGGGCCGCCGGTTAGCGGCCGGCCAGGTCATGCTGACGTCATTGCAGGATCCTGTTTGTTGACTTGTGGCAAGGGCAATGTGACTTGCAGCGCGGTGCCCGTGCCGTTTGACGTTTCATCGACCTTGACGCTGCCGCCCATCCGCGACACCAACGTGCGGACAATATGCAATCCCAATCCAGTTCCTGGCTTGTCGCGTTCCAATTCAGATCCCAGTCGAACGAAACGACCAAAGACTTTGCGCCGCATCGCCTTGGGGATGCCGCGACCGTTATCCGAAATCTTGGCAAGCACTTGCTGCGGGTCGCTCGTCAATTGCACGTGGACCTTTGGCTGGGCACCGGCGTACTTGACCGCATTGTCCACGAGATTGCGAAACACCATATCCAGATCCACGCGCCGGCCCTGGACGATGCACGGGTTCAGATCCAAGGTGACGGTCGATGAATCCACTCCGTAGCGGAGGCAAACCGACTCGGCAATTTCGGCAATCATCGTTTGCAGATCGATCGATTCTTGGGAATTGCCGGCCGTTTTTTTGTCAACGCTTCCGGCAACCAGCAGGTGGTTGATCAGTCGGTCCAGCCGTTCAATGTCATCCAGCATGAATCGCAAGAAATCGTCTTGTTCTTCTGCGGAAATCTGTCGGCGACGCAGTGTTTGCAAATACAATTTGAGCGAAGCGATCGGCGATTTTAGTTCATGAGTTACGCTGTCCACAAAATTGGACTGGCGCCGGTTGAGGTTGATGGATTTAATCGAAAGCACCAGGTAAAGCACAACGCCCACTAACACGCATACAAACAGTGCCGTGCCGACGGTCAGCAAGGTCCAGTAAATCGGCGCCGACCCCCGTTCCCGCATGGCGCCGAACACCGCCAGCAGTATCCAACCGACGATCAGCACCACCAGCAGTACGATCATCGTCACGCCGAGCGTAATCGGGAATTTCAGGGAGCGACGTTCAAACATGAAGGGATCAGGCTGAGGAGTCCGAGACGCACGGCGGCCCACCATTGGGGCAGATCAACCCACGGGGGCACCAAATAACCCGATTGCCCGCATCATTCGAACGGGCATCGGCCAACCAGTATTTTACCGAAAATCGGCCTCGCTCCACAGGATCTTGCGCATCGTCTTGGATTTTCGGCGACGCGGCGTGGGATGGGCGGCTGGGGACACTGCGGGTGCCGCCGAAACGGTCTACAGATCCGCCATGCGATCCACTAGTCGAAAATGTTGACCCGTTCGCTTCCAAAGCGCGTTCCCGCCGCGCTCCAAATCTCCAAATCGATCATGGCGTCGATGAATCGCGCGTGACCGTCGGCGAAAGCGGCTTGGGCGCCCAGTGGATGGCGGCTGCTGACACACAGTTCTTTATCGTTAATTGGCGCGCCGTCGATAAAGGTCGAATTGATCGGACAAGCCGTGGACGTCAACGCCTCCGACGCTTCGGTGGAAATGTCCGGCGCATGCTCTGGATACTCGGGCAAGAATTCACGCGTGCCAATGTACCAGTGATCAACGACCTCCATGCCATCGTGGTAGTCGGGGCCCCAACTCGAATAATCAAAGATGGCTTCGCCGATCAACAAAGTATTGGACGAGCCGTCCACGATGTCCTTTAGCGCGGTTCTGCTGTTGCGATAAAAAATTCCGTCGGACTCGGGCATGCCGACGTACGGCAGTTCGCCCGATTCGCGATTGTTTGTCCCGCTGCTGCCTGCCAAGTAATTGCAGGGCACTCGGCCAGGCACCCCTTGTCCCTCGCCCGGCGGGGCGTGTTCCGCCGCGCCGGAGGACGGGCATTGGAACAATTCAATGTAAACGGCCAACGCCGCTTCGTTTGCCGATCCATCGACGGTCCATGGTCCATCGAGTTCAATGGACTCGTACAACTGATTTTGCTCAATATGAGGCAAAAGATACGCCGACCACATGGCCATTTCGGGAAAGGTGTAGCCCGGTGGAAAGCGCCGATGAACCCCGTGATAATCCAACGCCGCCAAGGCCATTTGCTTTAAATGGTTAAGACACTGAGTGCGACGGCCGGATTCGCGGACTTGTTGAATCGCCGGAAGCAATAATCCAACCAGAATCCCAATGATCGCAATCACCACAAGCAATTCAATTAGCGTGAATGCCGTACGTTTGAGGTGCGTCATGCCTGAACCTCTTAAATCCGCGAACAGAGATTGACCGGATCGACCGGCAATTGAAGAGTGAACCCACTATACCAAACTTGCCCGAATCGGCAATCTTTTGTCAGTTTTTTTGGCGTCAACGCACCCGGCCCATCTCGCGGCATACCCCGCTCATAAATTTCACGTGCGGAATATCAAATATCGGATCAGCGAAACCGACCAATCCAAATTGAACGAGTCGCCGTAAACGGTAAGGCACAAAAAAAACTTTGCATCCGCTTGGAATTCGTCCAACACACAAAAAGTTGAACTAGCTACGAAGGATATATAGATGACTAACTACGTTGCGTTAAAATGCACACAGATCGATGTCCAATAGGTCGGGTTCGGTAAT
>JBFILF010000168.1:0-10206 GCA_041599835.1 Pirellulaceae bacterium | reverse complement strand
TCCTGAATCAGCGCCGCCAACAAATGCAGCGGGCTGATCTCGGGATTACCCGCCGACGAAGCCATTGACTGCGACGCAGCAACCGCTTCCTGCGCCTTGGTTGTCAGTTTGTCAAATCGAAAAGTCATGATCTAGTTCCTCATTGCCAGCGCACGGTAAGCGCACCTTGGTTATCCGTTTGAGAGAAACGGCGACGACTCGAGTTGCGGGTCAACAGTGAATCCGACGTCAGTCGGCGTCAGTCGTTTTTAACTTCGAACTCAGCGTCGATGGCCTCGTCATCGCTGCTGCCCGCCGCGGCACCGGCATTTCCGTTGCCCGACGTTTCGGCGGCAGCTTCCGCCGCATGTGTTTGGTTATACATGGCCCGGCTGAACGCGTGGGAAGCTTCCTCGAGTTCCTTGACGGTGGCCTTAATTTTTTCGGCATCATCGCCTTGGGCCGCCTCGCGGGCTTTCTTGATCGCCGCTTCCAAAGGTTGCTTATCGGAATCTTCAAGCTTGTCGGCGTGCTCATTCATGGTTTTTTCCATGTGGTGGCACATCTGTTCAGCTTCGTTCCGCGCCGTCGCCAGTTCGTAGCGGCGGCGATCGTCGTCCGCATGCGATTTGGCATCCGCCTGCATGTTTTTGATTTCGTCTTCGGACAGGCCAGACGATTCCTTGATTTCGACGTTGGCCTCTTTGCCGGTGCCCAAGTCCTTTGCCGATACGTTGAGAATACCGTTTTGATCGATGTCGAATTTGACCTCGATTTGCGGGACCCCGCGCGGCGCCGGCGGAATACCGGTCAAATCAAACTTGCCCAACAACCGATTGTCGGCGGCCATCTTGCGTTCGCCCTGGAACACCATGATGGTGACCGCGGTTTGACCGTCGGCAGCGGTACTGAAAGTCTGTTTTTTCTCCGTGGGAATCGTCGTATTTCGTTCGACCAGCGGCGTGAGAATGCCGCCTTCGGTTTCGATCCCCAGTGTCAGCGGCGTGACGTCCAGCAACAACACGTCTTTGCGGTCGCCCGCCAGGACACTGCCTTGAATCGCCGCGCCAACGGCGACCACTTCGTCCGGATTAACACCCTTGTGAGGATCTTTTCCAAAGATCGACTTGACCATTTCCACAACCTTGGGAACACGAGTCGATCCACCCACCAGAATGATTTCGTCGATTTCACTCGGCGAGAGTTTGGCGTCTTTCAACGCTTGCTGGATCGGACCCTTGCAACGTTCGACGAGCGGATCGATCAACCGTTCAAACTCGGCCCGTGTGATCGTGACCTGCAAGTGCTTGGCATTGCCCTCCTGATCTTGGGCAATAAACGGCAAGTTAATATCCGCATTGGGGCGGCTGCTCAATTCTTTCTTGGCCTTTTCACAAGCTTCCTGCAATCGTTGCAAAGCCATCGTGTCCTTGCGGAGATCGATGCCGTTGGATTTCTTGAACTCGCTCGCCACGTGATCGATCAGCAACTCATCAAAGTCATCGCCACCCAGGTGCGTGTCACCACTGGTGCTGATAACTTCGAAGACTTTCGTACCTTCGTCGTCGTTCAGTTCCAGGACGGATACGTCAAAGGTACCTCCACCAAGGTCAAACACCACGATTCGGTGTTCGCCGGTTTGCTTGTCCAAGCCGTACGCCATCGCGGCCGCCGTCGGCTCGTTGATAATGCGGGCGACTTCCAGTCCGGCAATTTGCCCGGCGTCCTTGGTGGCTTGTCGCTGCGCGTCGTTGAAATACGCCGGAACCGTGATCACGGCCTTGTTGACTTTTTGGCCCAGATACGATTCCGCCGCTTCTTTCAATTTAAGCAGGATTTTTGCCGAAATCTCCGGCGGCGAATATTCTTTGTCGCCCACTTGGATCTTGACATATTCCGTTTGGCCGCCGACGACCTTGTAGGGAACCATCTTTTCTTCGGCTTCGACTTCGTTATGACGGCGTCCCATGAAGCGCTTCACCGAGTAAATGGTTTTTTCCGGATTGGTCACGCGCTGGTTGCGTGCCGGGGAACCGACCAGCGTTTCGCCTTTGTCGGTAAAAGCCACCACGCTCGGCGTGGTCCGGTCGCCCTCCTGGTTGGCAATTACCTTTGCTTCGTTGCCTTCCATCACGGCAACCACCGAGTTGGTCGTTCCCAAATCGATTCCGATGATCTTTTCACTAACTGCCATTGCGTATTTCCTTACGAGAAGTTGTGTCTTTGGTTAGGGGCAATTGTTTATCGTGGGCCGGTTGTTCTCTTGCGGGGAAAATTCGGCATGTAAAACTGTGTGGACGGACTAAAGGCAAGCCTCGTGCCAGCCGCTTGGAATCACCCATTTAGTGTTGTAAGTTGTTATTTGGCAGCGACTTGCGGTCAACACTAATATTCGGTGCGAGCGGCACGACCGGCGACCCGGTCTACGTACTGCCAATTTGGCACGCCGGCACAGAAACCATTCGTTTCTGGGTGATTTGTTGCCGAACGCGGCCTAGAAGAAATGCGCCTCATCCGAGCTACGCCGCCGCGGCGGTGCGCTCCTGGCCGGGGAGGCCAGCCAGATCAAAAGTCGCCCGTGCGAAAAGCATGGCCTTGGTCAAAGTCGTCGTACATCTGGCCGATCTCCACATCCCGAAAACGTCGTGAGTCAATTTGGTCGAGCGTCGTAATGGCCTCGTCAAAGCGGCCCAATTCGGCTTGTGCAGCGGCCAGAGTTTTTAAATATCGCAATCTCATCGAATTTCTTTCGTCGGTTTCTTCCACGAGTTCACGAGCGATTTCCAACGCCTTGGCCCCGTTTCGCAGCTCACTGCGATTGGACGTTGCCAGGGCCCAGGCGTATAGATTGCGGGCCGAACTCGTGCCGTCCTTTGCGTCACAGGCCAATTGCAGGTGTCGCACATAGCGTACTTCGTCGCGTTCCAGCTTGGCGAGCATGAACAAATAATATTGAGTCCAATAATGACGAGGATTGAGCGCGGCCGACTTTTCCAGCGACGCTTTCGCTTGCTCAAATTCTTTCAAGCGGTATTGATGGTAACCCATGTAGTAATATCCGTAGTTGGAAGCGGGCTCGACATCGATGGCACGCTGAAAGCTGGCGACGGCCTCGTCCGTTTTGCCCAATTGCAACAATACGGCACCTTGGTTGGCAAACAATAGAGCGCGATGCGGGTTGATTTCGATTGCCCGGGCGACACTGGCCAGCGCCTCGTCTTTGCGGTTGGTCTTTTCCAGCAGGTTGAATTGCACGCTGAACGCCAGATACGAGTCGGGGTCGATACGCAAAGCGCGGGTGATATCCGCCTCGGCCAGATCGAATTCTTTTTGCAGTACATACGCCGATGCGCGAAACACCAGCGCCATTACGCAATCAGCATCGATTTCCAATGCGCGGCCGGCGTCGGCAATCGCCTGGTCGAGGTTGCGCAGCGAGTGTTCCACTCGAGCTTTGATGGCAAAGTGTTGCGCGGTTGGTTGGCGTCGCGTCAGTTCGCCAAAATATTCAGCCGCTGCCGCCGTCGACAACACGGCGGATGGTTTCAACAAGGTGTAATGGCCTTGCCATCGGGTGGCCAAATAGTTGGGAACGACTTCTTCCAACGTGAGCAACTCGCCGCGGGGTATGGCGACTTCCGTCCCATCCATGTGCGCGCCGAGGCAATGCGGCGCTTCAATCACAAACAGCCGATCACCGGGCTGCTGGGCCAGCAGCGTCACTGCCAAAGCCAGCTGCCAAATGCCGGCGGCGAACGCCACCGATGATCGAGCTTGCACGATCCGTCTCCCAGGTAACGAGCTAATTGACGGCAATGTAACTCAATTGGAATCGATCAACAAATGATTCACGAGGAAAGTGTCCAGCAAGCGAATGGCGCCACGACCCCGGCAGATTAGTTAAAATTCCAATATTCGCCGACCGCGTTAATCGCGCGACTTGGCGCGAGACTGCAAACCGGCGCGGTCCAACAGCGACTGGCCGAACAGGTTATCCAGTTGCTCGTCTTGAGGTGGCGTCCCATAGGCGCCCAGTTCCGAGGGATCGTACATCACTTCGAACTCGTGTTTGGCCAGCGATAAAATCACGCCAGGGTCCACGCGTTTTTTCAGGCCTTGCAGGATCCGTTTCCCATCCACCTTGACGCCGTTGCGGCTGCGGAGATCTTTGATGAACCAGTAGCCTTCATCGATCTCCAACACGGCATGGTGACCCGAGATATTGGAAAAGTTCAGCACAATGTCGCAGCCCTCGCGACGACCAATTCGCAGGCGTTTTTTCAACAGCGGAATCGGGTCGCCGCCACCCAAGGGAACCAACTCTCCATACATCGATCAATTCCTGTTGGTGGTGTAAGATTCAAGCGAAAAGCCAACTGATGTGGTGGGGAATCAATCAATCAGTCACGACAATATTTTAAGGTATTCACGGAAACTGATGGCGTCAACTCAGCCGCCCGTATTCGACTGCCGGCAACGGTTCAATTGGCGAGCCGCCGGACTTAGATTCTACCAATATAACTACCATTTACGTCATATATTTGGCCATCGCGTGCAGCGCGTCAGCGTGGATGCCGGATTTACCTGCCCCAACGTCGATGGGACATTTGCCGTAGGTGGCTGCACTTTCTGCGACAATCGCAGCTTCAGCCCGAGCCGCCGAGTTTCCGGTGGATCCATTTCCCAGCAGATCGACGACGGCATCCGGCGTCTGAAAGGTCGCTACAAATGTGATCATTTCATGGCCTATTTCCAACCGGCCACCAACACTTACGCGCCGGTGTCGCAGTTGCGCAAACTGTTTCAGGAAGCCGCCCGGCATCCGCAGGTCGTGGCGATGGCAATCGGAACGCGGCCGGACTGCGTACCCGACGAGGTGTTGGAGTTGCTGGCCGAGCTGGCGACGCAAATTTACCTCACCGTTGAATACGGCATGCAGACGATGCATGACCGCTCGCTCGACTGGATGAATCGCGGACACCATCACGATGCCATGGTGGACGCCATGCATCGCAGCCAAGGACTCGGATTTGAGATTTGTGCGCACATCATGTTGGGTCTTCCCGGTGAAACACATGCAGACATGTTGGCCACGGCACGCGAAGTGGCGCGGCTGGGCTTGGACGCGGTAAAAATTCACAATTTGTACGCCGTCAAGAACACGCCGCTGGCCGAACAAGTCGATTGCGGCGAAGTGGTATTGATGGAGCGGGACGCCTACATCCGCACGCTGGTCGATTTCTTGGAGCTGTTGCCGCCGTCCATGATTGTGGAACGGATCAGCGGCGAAGCGCCCCTCGATTACTTCATCGGTCCCAGCTGGTGCCTCGACAAACCCGGCGTGCTGGCGGCGCTGGAGGGCGAAATGGTCCGCCGCGATAGTTGGCAAGGCAAGTACTGGCCGTCGTAACCAGAGAGCTGAAATATCGGGCCGGTGATTCGAAATTGATGTCCAATCACTGAAGCTGGGCGAGTTCAGACACTTTCCAAGGGAACCTGGGGTGGCCATTTTGCGTCTTTCCATCGGCGCAGGGTGGCGGGATAATTGAGAATCCGAGTCGATCAGGTGTTCGCTGGTTGTCGCCAAAATCGGCAACGAGAGGAAAGTCCGGGCTCCGCAGAACAAGATGGTCGGTAACACCGACCGGTCGCGAGATCAGGGAAAGTGCCACAGAGAATAGACCGCCGAATTCCGGTTCGCCGGGATGGCAAGGGTGAAACGGTGAGGTAAGAGCTCACCAGCAAACGGGGTGACTCGTTTGGCTCGGTAAACCCCATCTGGAGCAAAGCCAAGCAGAAGGCAACGCGGTCGCAGGGGCGGCCGCGGCGCTGTGGTTCGCAGTCGGATGACCTTCGGGTAGGCTGCTGGAGGCGACGAGCAATCGCCGTCCTAGATAAATGAACACCGGCAAGCTAACGCTCGCCACAGAACCCGGCTTATCGATCGACTCGGATTTTCATCATCCCCCGCCGGACCATTCAACCCGACGACACGATCAACCACACAACCAAAATCACGGCTACCAGCACCAGACCTGCGACCAAAATCATGGCGCGGCTCGTATCCATTTGGGTGGAATCGGCGTGTGCCGCTGCGGCGCTTCGGGACTCCCGTTCGAAATCGTGACCGCAGAATTTGCATGTGTCCAAGTAGACGATCCTGGTTGGTTTGCCGCACGTTAAACACATCGACTCAGCTTGATCGCCGCCATCGCTGTCACCCGCCCGAAAATCGGAACCGACATGTCCGCAGGCCTGGCAAGTCGCATGCCGCAACTCGTCGCACTGCGGGCAGAAAGGCCAGTCAAACTGGCCTTCGGCGTCGGACATTTCTGACATGTCCGTCGGCCGGTGCAATTCATCTTCGTACTGTGCGACGACTTGACGCGCCGCCTCATAATCTTCGTCGGCAACGACCACCTCCGGGTCGGTTTGGACTCCGAAATCCAGCGCACCGCCGCCCTTGAGTCCTTCGTTTACCCGCGCTTCAATCCCGGCATCCTCCAGCCATTTTTGCAGCGCCGTGGCATCCGCCGAGCTACGCGCGCGATAGACGATTTTGGGTTCGGTCATGGGTTACCCGTCGATGAAAGTGTCAAACAGCCGTGGTTTTACCGAATCGTTATGAGCTCCGCAAGCAAACCACAATATCGTCGGGTTTGCCGCCAACGCATTTGACTGGCCCCTAATCAGGACTCATCGGCGCTCGTCGGTCATCTCGTCGGATGTCACATTGTTGGCGGTCTTGTCGTTGTCCAGTTCGGATTTCCATTGCTGGATCATGGCCAGGGCGTGCATTGGAGTGACGTGGTCGGTGTCGAGCCGTTTGATTTTTTCGATGAGGGGATGGGTTGTGGCACCGAACAGTGTGAGTTGGATTTCAGAACCGGCGCGAGTGGCCGCTTGGTCGACATCGCTTGCTTCCGTATCGTTTCGTTCGAGTTGCTTGAGGATTTTTTCGGCGCGGCGATTGACCCACGAGGGAATGCCCGCCAGCTGGGCCACGTGAATGCCATAGCTGCGGTCGGCGCCGCCGGGAGCGATTTTGTGCAGGAAAACAATTTCGTCATTCCATTCCTTGACCGTCACGTTGTAGTTGCGGACCGCCGGAAACGTCTCCTCCAGTTTGGTCAACTCATGATAGTGGGTGGCAAACATCGTCCGCGCGCCGATGTTCTCATGCAGGTACTCGACGATGGCCCAAGCCAGGGAAACGCCGTCATAGGTGCTGGTGCCGCGACCGATTTCGTCCAGAATCACCAAACTGCGCGGCGTGGCCGTATTCAAAATCCGCGCCGTTTCGGTCATCTCGACCATGAACGTGCTTTGACCTCGCGACAACTCGTCGCTGGCACCGACCCGAGCAAATAATCGGTCGGTGACGCCGATGGTGGCTGACTCGGCGGGAACGAAACTGCCAATATGTGACAACAGCACGATCAACGCGACCTGCCGAATGTAGGTGCTTTTGCCCGCCATATTGGGGCCGGTGATCAGATGGATCACGCCGTTTTCTTCGCCAAGTTTGGTGTCGTTGGGAACAAACGCGCCCAGCGGCTCGGTAATGTCCAACACCGGATGGCGTCCGGCATGGATCGAGATCACGGCCGCATCGACGATCGAGGGTCGAGTGTAATGGTGGATCACGGCCAGTTCTGCCAGGCCGCACAACACATCCAATTGGGCAATCACCTGGCTGTTGCGTTTCAATTCAGACATCCGCTCCCGCACCTGTTCGCGAATTTGGCCGAATAATTCGTACTCCAGGTCGATGGCGTTTTGTTCGGCGGAAACGACTTTGTCTTCGTACTCCTTCAGTTCGGGCGTGATGTAACGTTCAGCGTTTTTCAGCGTCTGTTTGCGGATGAAACTGTCGGGCACTTTATCACGGTGAACATGGGTCACTTCTATGTAATAGCCAAACACTTTGTTGTATCCGACCTTCAAGCTTGGTAGTCCCGTCTCGTGGGAAACTTTGGCCTGATATTGGGCGATCCACTGCTTTCCGCCGCGAGCCAATTCGCGATATCCGTCGAGTTGGGAGTTGTACGCGTCGCGAATGAATCCGCCTTCTTTGGCGGTGATCGGGCACTCCGATTCCAGAGCCGCGTGCAACAACTGGTGCAAGTCCTCACAGGGATCGAGATCCGACTCGAGTTGGCAGAGCAATTCACTACGGCATCCGGCCAGTTTGGATTTCAGGCCGGGCAGTGTGGCCAGCGTCAAAACGATGCCAGCCAAATCTCGGGGCGTGGCGCGGGCGTTGGCTACACGTGCCAGCAACCGCTGGGTGTCAGTGACCTGTTTCAAATACTGGCGAAATGAATCGCGGAGCGGTGGTTGCTCGATCAGTTCGGCGATCGCGTCTTGCCGCCGCGCGATGGACTGCGGGCATGTCAGCGGTTGACGCATCCAGCTGGCCAGCAACCGGGATCCCATCGCCGTCAGCGTGCGGTCGATCACGTCAAACAGAGAACCGGTACGTTCGTGATGGCGAATCGTGCGCGTGATTTCCAGACTGCGCCATGTCGCCTGGTCGATCTGCATCACGGCGTCGCGGACCAGCGGCTGTAAACGGTCGACAAACTCGAGCGAACCACTTTGGTTTTCGCGAACGTACTCCAGAATCGCACCGGCCGCGCGAATGGCCGGCCCCTCTGTTTCGCTGAACCCGAATCCCTCCAAACTGGACACGCGGAATTGGCGCGTCAGCGAATCCAACGAGTGCTTCTTGGCAAACGTCCAGACAGGCCGCCGCGTGATCACGGTCCGGTCACCGGCGGCCGGCAGCTTCAATGCATCGTCCTCGGCCAGCAGGATTTCGCTGGGAGCCAACCGCGCGAGGAAATCAGCCAGTTCAGCTTCGGTCGCCATGGCGGCGTAAAAAGCTCCGGTGGACAGATCGATCCAGGACAAACCGACCGCTGTGGGTTTTCCGCGATCGGACTTTTTCGGCGGCTCGGCGCATATCGCCGTCAGAAAATTGCTTTCTTTCGGATCCAGCAATTCCAGGTCGGTGACGGTGCCTGGACTGACGACTTGGGTGAGTTCCCGGCGCACCAGCCCTTTGGCCGCGGCAGCATCTTCGACTTGCTCGCAAACCGCGACACGGAATCCCTGTTGGATCAAATTGGCTAGATAGTTGTCGAGCTGGTGATGGGGAAAGCCCGCCATGGGCACCGCATTTTCGCCTTTGTCCCGGCTGGTCAGCGTCAAGCCGAGTTTGTCGGCGGCGATTTTGGCGTCGTCGTAGAACAGTTCGTAAAAGTCACCCATCCGAAACAGCAGCAGCGCGTCCCCGCCAGCGGCCTTTGCCTGCTGATACTGCTGCATCATCGGAGAGATTTTTTGGCCCGTTTGCATTATGTAAAAATCGTACCACTCGATTCCGCTGATTTGGAGTGGAGGTCGGCGGCGCGGCAGGTTGCCGCGGACCATTGCGGCCTCGCCCCAACAACTCTCTGCGGGCTTCCCCCGCAAGTTTGCTTGCGAGCGGGTCTAGATCAATCGGGCGGTGATTGTTGATTTGGAAACTGATTCAAAAAAATCCGCGAAAACCGACTTTACCTGTTTTTCAATTGCGAAGGTGAGAATTCTTCAAGGTGAGCCGAAAGTAACAATGACGGGAAGTGTCCGTTTAGACAAACTTTGTCGGCCGGGTGGAATAACTCCGATTTTCGGCCGTTAAAGCTTGTTTGTATTACCCAACGAACCGTTGTGATTGCGAGTTTGATTGTTATACTGAACATCTCCGATAACGAGTGCAGATTGGACGCTCGCTTCTTTTTTACTTTCTATCCAGCCTTGTTGTTCAGCATTGAGGATTTTCCCCGTGGAAACTTTGCAGAATAGCCCTGCCGCTGCCCAAACACCGCTGATCGGCGTGGCAGGCGATGTAGCTAGCAGCCAATCGTTTTTCGATTTTTGGGGGCTCCTGAATCGCCGTAAGTGGATTGTCTTTCTCGGTTTGATCACCGGCGTTGGGCTGGGGTACCTGTATTTCGTGCAGGCTAAACCGATTTTCAAATCGGAAACGGCCATTTTGGTGGAGCCCAAGAATCCGGTTTCTTCGCTGCTCGGTCGTGACGCGGTGGGCATTCTTCCCGGCGTGGAAGATTACACGAAAAGTCATGACAAAATCATCACTAGCGCCACGTTTGTGGAGTGGACACTCGATAAGAACGAACTGTTAAACCGGCCGATGTTTTCGGGGTTGTCCAAGAGTGA
>JBFILF010000167.1:0-10222 GCA_041599835.1 Pirellulaceae bacterium | reverse complement strand
TGTTCCACGACGTGTCGATCATTCCGCACGTCGCCGCCATTTTTTTCCTGTTGCTGGGATTGGTCGGCAACGTCACCGCCCAACGGGTTCGCCGAGCGAGCCTTGAATTGTCGCAACAGTCGCGCGACGAAACGATGGCGCACGCTGCTTGATGGCAATTACCAGAATTGCCATTGTGAGAAAGCGATCACGTAGGCGCCGAGCAGTCCGTTGGTCACGGCGTGGGCCAGTACGCAATCCCAGAACTTGCCGGTTCGTTTCATCAACCAGTTGATGAGGGTGAACCAGACGATGGCGGCTACGAACTCGCCGGGATGCGTCGCGGCGCCGTACAGCGGAGCGATCAGCAACGTTTTGGTGCTGATTTCCGCCAGTCGGACCCGCCACCAGTTCGGATCTTCGAAAATCCGCAACAAAAAACCTCGCAAGAAGAGCTCTTCAGCGATCGGCACGACCACCGTCAGCCCGAACAGGCGCACGCCAAAAAACACGACCAGCTGCCATCGCTCCTCGATCAATTGAAACGGATCAAACTCGCTGCGGGTGGCGAGGTCCGCGTTCCCGAACAGCCCCAGCACGAATGACTCGATCTGCAAATTGCAAATGCCAATCCACAAAACAACGCCTAACACGCCGATGGCCACCGCCCATCGAGTGACAGAAAACGCAAAAGCCGCCAGGTAGGTTCGACAAAAGACTCCAATCAATAGAGCGATCACCGCAATTTTTATTGAGTAAACCAATAGGTATCCGCGCACTTGCGCGGCGACCCACGGGTGTTGAGAATCCGTCACTTCTCCAAAACGGGGCTCAAAAAATCCAATGAACATCAGCGCCAGAAACGGCACAACCCACGGCCAAACGCCGTATTTTGGGGTTTCAATCTTTGATTTCGACGCGTTCATTTGGGTGTTTCGGGTACCGTGAAATAAATATCCCCGCTCGAGCAAACCGTATAATAAAGGAAGCGTTGACGGATCGAATGGACAACGCAGTTTTATTATTCAGGGGACCGGTCAACTGCCGCGTAAAGTCCGGCGGACGACACGGTGGTTGTAACTTGAAATCCAGTCAAGGTGAAACCGTGTATCACAACAATTCCCAAACAACTCCTTCCCGCCCGCGCTTCCGCCAAACAGGTCGTTGGTGCCGCGCGATCCTCGTCTGCTGTGCGGCCAGCCTCCTGTGGACCCCGTTGGGTTTCGGTCAGGTTGCCAAGAAGCGATTTGAGGCCGAAAAGAAAAAATTCCAAGCCGAACGCCGGGAAATGGTCGAGGTCGCCGTGAAAGGGGCAGGGATTACCAATCAGCGAGTGCTGGACGCTATCCTGGAAACGCCCCGTCACGCATTTGTCCCCCTAAAGCTGCAGGACCAGGCGTACTTCGACGCGGCGCTGCCCATCGGCGAAGAGCAAACCATTTCGTCACCCTTCATCGTGGCGTTCATGACCGAATCGCTAAACCCGCAACCGACTGATCGTGTACTGGAAATCGGAACCGGCAGCGGATACCAGGCAGCAGTCTTGAGTCCGCTGGTCAAGGACGTGTACACCATCGAGATCGTCAAACCGCTGGGTGAAAACGCCAAAAAAGTATTGAAGCGACTGGGTTACGACAACGTGTTTGTGAAAATCGGCGACGGCTACAAAGGCTGGCCCGAACACGCGCCGTTCAACAAAATCATCGTGACCTGCTCACCGGAAAACGTGCCGCAGCCACTGGTGGATCAGCTGGCAGAAGGCGGATTGATGGTGATTCCCGTCGGTCAACGACATCAACAAAACCTGGTGTTGTTTCGAAAGGAAAACGGTGTTCTCGTATCCGAAGATCTGCGGCCGACGCTGTTCGTTCCGATGACCGGCGAAGCCGAATCACAGCGGAAAGTTCAGCCCGATGCCAAGAATCCGAAAATCCTCAACGGTGACTTCGAAGAAGATTTGGGCGAAAACGGCTTTGTGCAAGGCTGGTATTACCAGCGACAACTCACGTTGGAAGAAGACAAAAGCGCGCCCAGCGGCAACCGCTTTGTGAAATTCACCAACAGACAGCCCGGCCACAAAGCCCATCTGATGCAGGGGTTTGCCATCGACGGCCGCGAGATTTCCGATTTGACCCTGTCGGCATCAATCGCCTGCGAAAACGTCGTGGCCGGCCCACACCCCGACGATCTGCCCCTGGTCGCCGTCACGTTTTACGACGAGTTGCGTCGCGAACTGGGGACCCGCTTCCTCGGTCCTTATTTCGGAACCCGCCAATGGCGCAACCGCGACCTGCAAGTCGAGGTGCCTGAAGAGACGCGGGAGGCGATCGTTCGAATCGGACTTTTCGGCGCAACCGGTAGTGTGTCGTTCGACAACATCCTGGTGCGCGACATTCAACGCCGTGCCGATAAAAAACGGCGGTAATTTGGCGGCTCGGTCAAACTTTGCCGGCAAGCGCCCACATGATTCAGACCCATTTTGCTCACCATACTCGCCAAACTGTCTATTTGTTATTAGCTTCCTAAACATCTTGAATTGTCAAAAATTGCTGGTATTCTGGATGGGTCACTAGCACATCTTTTGACGGCAGCAACGCGACATTCGGGGCTGCCTTTTTTCTCACAATTCAGGTCCCGTTTATGGAGTCAGTGGCATGCATGTCTGGAGTTTTGGTCGAATTGCCGCGTGCTTTGCAGCATTTGCTTTGTTGACCGTATTCAGCGGTTCGGAAGTGCAAGCAGGCTGGGGCAGTTTTGGCTCGCACGGTTCATGGGGAGGATCTCGCGGCTATTGGGGCAGCAGCGGCGGCAGTTGGGGTTCGCACGGATCGTTTGGCAGTCGTGGCGGACCGATCCGCAGATTGCTCAGTCACGCAGGTCACCATAGCCGCGGACATTATTCGTCCGGCGGCTCGCGCGGATACGGCAGTTGGGGCAGTCGTGGTTACGGTTCCTATGGCAGCAGCGGCGGTTCGAGTGGTGGTTGGTATCGTCATTACTCGTCCTCCGGAGGCAGCCGCGGATATGCCGGCTACTATTCCGGCGGCAGCGTCGGTACGTATCATCCGAGCTACTCCCAGGCCACGCCGGTTTATCAATCGGCTCCGCTCATGCAACCAGCTTACGGAGTACCGGTCGAGTCCGGTGTTCCTGCTCAGGCACCATCGGCGATTGATCCAGGCACACCTCCACCAGCACCCGAAAGCAGCGACACTGGAACGTCTTTGAATACTCCCAAGGACGACGCGGTGTTGAATTTGAGAGTCCCGGATGCGGCGGTGGTTTACGTCAACGGGAAACGAACGACGACGCCGGGCAGCTTGCGCAGCTATGTTTCTAAAAACCTGCGTTATGGGCGCTCGTATACCTACGAATTGCGGATCGAACTGGATCAGGAAGGTGAGAAACTGACTCGCACCAAGGTGGTCGAATTGACGGCCGGAGACAACAAAACGTTTGACGTCGAGTTCAATGTCGAACCGGAATTGATCACATCAGTAACGTTGTTTGTTCCGGAAGACGCGACCGTCAAGCTCGGTGGCATGCCGACGAGGGCCACCGGAAACACGCGGGTATTTTCCACCAATAGCCTGGCAAAGGGGCAAGCCTGGGAAAACTACACCGTCGCGGTGACGGTCAATCGCGACGACGAAGAGTTGACCCGGAACCGGGTGATTAACATTCAGGCGGGTGAGTCGGTCGATTTGCATTTCGATTTCGACGGGGAAAACTCGATCGCCTCCCGTTAACGTGCAATTAACGTAACGTTATAACGACCCTTTCACCGATAGCTTGGTGAAAGGGTTTTTTTGTGCGCGCCGGACTCATCACCCCACCACCATGAGCAAACCCGCCCAACTCGATTCCACCCGCCCGCAACACGCCGTGGCTAGCGGCTGGAGTGCTTCGCGCCGGGCGTGGGTCAGTCTGCTGATCGGATTGCACTTGTCCGCCATCTTTGTGGCTCCTTGGACTGCGGTTGAGCCGCGGAGCCAGTTTGGTTTGGTGCTGCGCCGTTTTTTCGAACCCTACTTGCAGCTGATGTATCTGGACCACGGCTATCGTTTTTTTGCTCCAGAACCTGGACCCAGCCACCTCGTCTACTATCAGGGCACGCAGCCGTCAGGGGAAACCGTGGAAGGCCGCATTCCGGATCCCCAGGCGATCTGGCCTCGCTTGCGTTACCATCGCTGGTTCATGCTCAGCGAGACCATCAATCAACACGCGGCACTGTTGTTGGACGAGGAGGGCATGAATCGATGGAAAGCGGAAGTGGAGCGGGAGGCCGCACGATTCGAACAGGAGGGCAACCTGCGCCGCGCGGCGCAGGTCCGCCGCGATTTTCGGGAACAACTGCGCGACTATGACAATGTGCAATTTCTGTTGCGGCAAGTCAGCCGAAACCTGGGACAAGTGTTGTTGGAGCGGCACGGACTGAGCGCGATTCGACTGACGATGGTGACACGGTTGATTCCCACACCGTACGATGTGCTGGACGGCTTTCATCTGGACGACGAAGCGTTCATGCCCGACGAACTGCAAGTGGACCTGGGGACGTTTGGAGGGCAGGGCCGGGAGCAATTACCGGGCGAAGAGGTCAAAGCGAATTGAATCCTGGGCTACGAAAAACCGCTGGTCATTTTCTCGCTTCGTGGGTCAGCGCCTGGAACCGATTCTGGTTTTGTCCCGCCGACCCCGCCACGCTGTCGCTGATGCGAATTCTTGTCGGCCTGATGCTGGTTTACACGCATTTGGTTTGGACGTTGGATCTGCCCGTGTTTTTTTCCCAGTCGGGCGTATTTGATCGCCAGTACAGCGGGGTGTTTACCGGAGATTCGCCTTTTGTATGGAGCCATTTTTACTGGTCGGATTCGCCGCTTTGGTTGTGGGGCTCTCACGCAGTGGCCGTGGCGATCCTGGTGGCATTTACGGCCGGCTTCCACACGCGGTGGACGGGCATCGTCAGTTTTTTGATCGTCGTGTCGTATGCCAACCGCGCGGCCGGAGCGTTATTTGGTCTGGATCAGATCAATGCGTTTTTGACACTGTACCTGGCCTTGGGCCCCAGCGGCGCACTGTACTCGGTCGATCACTGGCGGCGGTTGCGGCGGAACGACAAGTGCGGACCGGTCGAACCATCGACGCTGGCCAATGTTGCGACCCGATTGATGCAAATTCACTTGTGCGTCGTGTACTTGTTTGCGGGGTTGGGAAAAATGCTGGGCGAAGCCTGGTGGGATGGCACCGCGCTGTGGGGCGCATTTGCCAGTTACGAATACCAGACCATCGACATGACTTTTTTGGCCCATGCGCCGTGGCTGGTAAATTTGATGACGCATTTGTCACTGGGCTGGGAATTCAGTTATGCCTTCCTGGTGTGGCCGCGGCTGACCCGGCCGTTTTACGTGTTGATGTCGGTGCCGGTCCATTTGGGCATCGGCTTGTGCATGGGGATGATGACGTTCGGCCTGATTATGATTATTGCCAACATGTCGTTTGTCGCGCCCTCGATCGTGCGTCAGGTCATGGTCCGATTCGGGCGAGGTTCTTCAAGCGTCTGACTGGCGGCAGCTGGGCCAAACCAGTCTTCCTTTCGTTGCGCCGGAAACAAGGTAATGCGGTTTCTGAAATTGACGCTGGCCTACGACGGCACGAATTACGTGGGATGGCAGGTTCAGCCCAACGGCATTTCCGTGCAGGAGTCGCTGGAGCGGGCCTGGCAGACGATTACTGGCGAATCGATTCGAATCACGGCGAGTGGCCGCACGGATGCCGGAGTTCACGCGTTGGGACAGGTATGCAGTCTATGCACTCATTCCACGATGGAAGCGCCGGTGATGCTGCGAGCCCTCAACGCCAACTTGGCCCAGGACATCACGGTATTGAATGTCGTCGATGCGGCCAGGAATTTTCACGCGATCCGCGACGCGCGAAACAAGACTTACCGCTACCGGATCCAGCACGGCGGGATCCCCGATGTGTTTCAACGGAATTACTGCTGGTTCGTTCCACAACGGCTGGATGGGTCCGCCATGCGGTCGGCCGCCGCGCACCTGGTCGGCCGGCACGACTTTGTCAGCTTTCAGGCGGCGGGATCGGAACGGGGAACCACCGTACGCACGATCGAATCCCTGGTGCTGAGCGAAACTCCACACGAACGATTTCACTTTATTGAAATTGAAATCACGGCAGACGGTTTTTTGTACAACATGGTCCGCAACATTGTCGGTACGCTAGTGCAGGTTGGGCAGGGCAAACACCCGCCACAATGGCTGCCGTCGGTGCTGGCGGCCAAGGATCGAAGCGCGGCGGGCATAACGGCGCCGGCCCGGGGTCTGTTTTTGGTGCGCGTTGACTATGATTGTGACCAAACCAGGTCAGGTCGACCGACCGCATGATTGAGAAATATGAATTCCAGATTCGGCCATCTTATACGACTCGGCAATCGGGACGAACGCGACGTCAATGCGCTGATACTGTTTTTGACGGTGGCCGCCGTGGCTTGTGTCCTCATGTTGGGGGTCGGTCCGTCCGCGAATGTACTGTGGCAGCTGGTTTTGACGCTGGCCCTCACGACCGTCATTGCCATGGTCATCTGGCAGGCGTGTGATCCCTTTGCAGAGGCAGCGCAGTGGATTGGCAAACGATTCCGCATCCCAGCATCTGTTCGCGGCGCGACGTTGGATGCGATGGCCAGCAGCATGCCGGAATTGTTCAGTGGCATTTTTTTTGTGACTGTGGCAATCGCCGGCACGCAGGAGTCGCAGCAGCGGTTGATCGAATCCACGCAGGGATTTGGTTCGAGTATTGCCATCTGCGCCGGCAGTTCGATCTATAACTTGATGCTGATTCCCGCCGTGTGCGCGATTGTGATTGCCAGTGTGCGGCCGGCCAGGCCGCAGATTGAGTTTTCATCTGAAGTGGTGCATCGCGACGGGGCGTGGGTGATCGCTTCCCAGATCGGATTGCTGGTGATTTTGTTTTTGCCGCGACTGTACTGGTGGATGGCCCTGATTTGGTTGGCCGCCTACGCGGTTTACGTGTGTCAGATGTACCTGCACGCGCGGAGCAATCGCAGACAAACCGAATCCTTCAGTGCGGATGAGTTGCCCAAGGGCACGCCATTTTTATTCGGCATGTTTTACGTGCGGTTTAGCGGGCTGGGGGCGATGCTGACGATCGCCATCGCAACGCTGACCGCCGCGGTGTCTTGTTACTTCTTGGTGGAACTGACGAATCATTCGGCCCGGGTCATGGGCATCCCGCCATTTTTTGTGGCGGTGATCTTGGCGGCCGCCGCTTCGTCGATTCCGGATACGTTTGTGTCGATCGGGTCGGCCCGGCGCGGCGACGACTCGGGGGCCATCTCCAACGTGTTCGGTTCGAACATTTTCGATATCTGCATCGGCATGTCGATCCCGTTGTTGGTCTGCTGTTATTTGAACGATTGGAAACCGTTGGACCTGGTCAAGGACAATCAAGAGACCATTCAGGGAGTCGCGGCGCTCCGCGTGCTGTTGTTCATTCTCTCCAGCATCGCCATGTACCTGTTGTGGACACATCGGCGCATCAGCCGCCGCATGGGATACTTTTTCTGTGCCCTTTATCTGGTATTCGTTGGCTACGCGATCCTCGGATCGATGAACGTGATCTAGCCGCTGCCAACCCTTGAATCACTGTTCGATCGCAGGCTGTTTAGCTAAACTTGAAACTGGACAATGGTGGATCGCCCATCCATCCTTTTAACCATTGGCAGCCAAGCTTATTTAACGGAACCTGTCGCGTGTCGGTCGTCAAAAATTATCTGGGTTCTTATCGATTGATCCGCTTGATTCGCGGCGGCCAAACGTGCAACGTGTGGGAGGCGCTCAAGGACGGCGAAACGGATCGCGTCGCATTGAAAGTTCTGCTGGGTGAACACAAATCCAAAAAGTATGAAATTGAACAGCTCAAGCACGAGGCCATGATCGGCAGCCAGATGGATCACGAATGCGTGATCAAGATTTTTGAATATGTCGGCCGCTATGAGCTGCCATTTTTAGTAATGCAACTGTTTAATTCACGCAACCTGAAACAGGAGTTGCGCGACAACCCGCAATACGTGGCGATGAATATTCCGGTGATCCTCCAAAAGTGCACGCTCGGATTGCACCACATGCATGAAAAGGGCTGGGTCCATTGTGACGTCAAGCCGGACAACTTCCTGGTCAACGAGCAGGGCGATGTGAAATTGATTGACTTCTCCATCGCGCAACCGTTGAGGAAACGGGGCATCTCCAACCTGATCCGGAGAAGACTGGTGCAGGGGACTCGCAGTTACATGTCGCCCGAACAGATCCGCGGCAAACCATTGGATATCACCTCCGACGTGTATGGATTCGGTTGCGTGATGTACGAAATAATGGCTGGTAAGCCCCCGTTTTCGGGGACCAACCCGGACGAACTGCTTCAAAAACATCTGCGGGCCGCTCCACCATCCGTTCAGGCCGCCAATCGCAGCGTGACCGACGACTATGCCGAATTGGTTGTACGATGCCTGGCCAAGTCACCGGCCGGTCGGCCTCAATCAATGCTCGATCTGTATCATGAACTCAAGAACCTGCAAATCTTTCGCGCCGGCCAGGCACCGTAATCCGCGATCGTCTTGATTTGAGCCGTGCCGCGACGCGATTCCAGTCTCGACATGCCTTCGCTGGCCTGTCAGGATAGAACAAAAGGTCATTGAAAGAATCTCACCCATGTCGATGGACTATTTGCCATTTGAACAGCCGATTGCCGACCTGGAGCTGGAGATCCAGGAACTGGTAGCGCGGTCGGATGATTCTGCCGAATCGGCCGAGGCGCTGCGCGGCAAAAAACGTCAACTGGCCGAACTGACCAAACAGATCTACAGCCAGCTATCACCGTGGCAAACCGTCCAAGTGGCGCGTCACAAAAACCGGCCGCATACGGTGGACTACCTGTCGCTGGTGTTTGACGAATTTGTCGAACTGCACGGCGACAAACAATTTGGCGACGACCGCGCCATCCGAACCGGCTTTGCCAAACTGGATGAACGCAAAGTCCTGGTGGTTGGACACCAAAAGGGACGCAACTACAAGGAACGCACCGAGAACTTTTTTGGTTGCGCCCATCCCGAGGGCTATCGCAAAGCCATGTCCAAAATGAAACTGGCCGCCAAGTACCGGTTGCCGGTGATCTGCTTGATCGATACTCCCGGAGCCTATCCCGGCGTCGGTGCCGAGGAACGCGGTCAGGCCCAAGTGATTGCCGAGAACATGTACGAGATGTCGCGGTTGCCGACGCCAATTATCTGTGCCGTCATCGGCGAAGGCGGCAGCGGCGGGGCGCTGGGCATCGGTGTCGGCGATCGCGTGGCCATCCTCGAGCATGCCTATTACTCAGTGATCAGCCCCGAGGGATGTGCCGGCATCCTGTGGAAGAGCGCTGAGTTCGCCGAACAAGCTGCCGAAGCACTGAAGTTCACCTCGGCCAATCTGCACAAGCTGGGGATCGTCGACGAGATCATCCCCGAACCGCTGGGAGCGGCCCACCGCGACCACCACCAGATGGCATCGCGGCTCAAGCTGTTTCTCAGCCGGGCACTCCGCGGGGTCTGCGACATGCCCATCGATAAGCTGTTGGATCAGCGTTATGAGAAATTTCGGCGGATGGGCGTGTTCCTGGAATCGCCCCCGGCAGCGGCCGACGAAGCTGCGGCCGACGAAGCTGCGGCCGAGGATGCCGCTACCGATGCCTCCGACGGCAACGGCAAGCCCGGCACGGCGGCCGCCGAAAGCGGCGCGTCGGCTCCGGACACGGTGGCCGGCGAGCGCGGGGCGAGCGATTAAAACGAGCGCAACTGCCGCCCCAGGCGACTATCCCCAACGTCCGATAATGTTTCTTATGTTCGGTTTGACCCCTGCGGGCCTTCGCGTTTCCGGCTGTTTTGTTGCCAACGTTACCCGGCGCGCGTCCGGGTGTTTTTCATCGTTGTTCTTGTCGCGAAAAGCAAGCGGCAATTCAATGCAGAGACAATGCAGAGAGAATTTGCCTTCGCCTAATCAAACCCGCGCACGCGTCGTGTGTGGGACTCGGTTACCGGTGACACCGTCTGGCAAAGCCACCGATCGCGCTGACTTCAATCGTATTCAGCGCAGCCGCTGCGGCTTGGACAAACTACCCGAGCCCCCTGCTCCGGATCCCACGTTGGGTGCCCCCTGCCCGGTGGTCGCGACCGGAC